>QKCF01000262.1 GCA_003246935.1 Sunxiuqinia sp.
ACAATGGGATCTACGCCTCAGGTCCCCGGTGCAGTAGCTATTTTTAACTCCAGTGGCATTGCTTTCGGAACACTTGGCGGCGGAATTCTGGAAGCTAAAGCTGAACGGCTCGCGATCGAAGCTATCAATTCAAAACAAACGATTCTCCACGAAATCAACTTTAAATCCAAAATTGACGATCAATCCGGTGCTATATGCGGCGGTTCTGCCCTCTTTCTACTCGATGCCAATCCAAAGGCCAGCTATTCGGTTTTCAAACAAATAAACGATTCCCTGCAGCAAAACACTCCCGGAGTTCTTCTCACCGAAATTATCCAAATATCGGAATCAGCAATTACACTAAACCGATACTGGGTCAAAGCGGATGACAAAATTCCCGAAATACTGGTATCTCAATATAAGCTATCGAAAAACACACTCGCTGAAATCCGAAACACGAAAAAAAACGGAATTCTGAATCATCCGGATAACCCACATTACAAGAAAATAGAATCCATCCTGTTTGCACAGGCCACTGTCCCTCCCCCTCAACTGATCATCGCAGGAGCTGGCCACATTGGCCAGGCACTTTGCCATTTGGGACACTTTCTGGGTTTTGAAGTCACCGTGCTGGATAACCGGCCGGATTTGGCCACAACCAAACGTTTCCCTGAAGCAAGCCGATTGATTGTCAAAAATATGAAAGAAGCTTTTGAGGATGTACCGATTTCGAAGAACTCTTTCGTTGTTATTGTCACACAAGGGCATCGAACCGATATGGAAGCTTTGGCTGCATGCATTCATTCGGATGCCAACTATATCGGGATGATTGGCAGCAAACGCAAAATTGCACTTGTACATGATCATTTCATCAGCCAGGGCATCTGCAGTGATGATGATTTTAAACGGGTTCATGCCCCCATTGGTTTGGATATTCATTCAGTCACTGTTCCCGAAATTGCAACCAGCATTGCCGCTCAGCTAATCGAAGTCAAAAACCGGGAAACAAAGTCATCCACTCCTCCCCCCGTTTGGTGCATGGTACTCGCCGCCGGAAAGTCAACAAGAATGAAACAACAAAAACTATTGATGTGGTGGAACGGGCAGACAATCATCGAAACCGTCGTCCAAAAAGCATTGGACTCGTTTACCGAAAAAGTGTTAATTGTTACCGGCAGCCACAACGAAGAAATCAAAAATCAAATCCGCCAAATGCCGGTTTTAACTATTAAAAATAAAGATTTCGCGAATGGCATGTTATCCTCCGTCCAATGCGGAATTCAAGCCGTCCCCGGCGAAGTCGGTGCCGTTATAATCATGCTTGGCGACCAGCCTATGATTGAAACCAAATTAATTAACCAACTCATCCGGGCATGGCAAGAAACCCATAAAGGACTAATTGTGCCTGTTTGGAAAGGGAAACGAGGCCATCCGCTTTTAATCGACCTGAAATTCAGAAACGATATTAACCTGCTCGATCAAAATATCGGTTTGCGCGAACTGCTATTAAATCATCCCGAAGAGATCCTAGAACTTGACGTCGCTTCTGATACTATTCTGAAAGATATTGACACCCCTGAAGATTACCAAAAAGAACTAAACCTAAAAGTCTGATATGGAAGATAAAATTCAATTTGAACTGAATGGTAAGCCTGTCGAAATTCCGATGGACGAACACCAGACCCTGCTATGGGCACTTCGAACCTATTTTAATCTGACCGGTACCAAATATGGATGCGGACAAGGAGACTGTGGCGCCTGTACGGTGATTCTTAATGGCGAGGCAATCCGTTCTTGCCAGGTAGGCATGAACGAAGTTTCCGGGGCAAAAGTTATCACCATTGAAGGGTTAGCGTCAAACGGCGAACTTCACACCTTGCAAAAGGCTTTTATGGAACACGACGCATTGCAATGCGGCTTTTGCACCCCCGGCATGATTATGAATGCCTATGGCCTGTTGCTTAAAAACCCGGACCTGACCAAAGAGGAAATTATCGCAGGTATGGAAGACAACTTCTGTCGTTGCGGAGCACACAACCGGATTATCGATGCCGTTGAGGCAGCTGCCAAAGAGATGAAAAGTGTTGAAACCCGATAATTGAAAAATCGATCCGATCATGAAAGAAACTAAAGAATACAACGAATATACCGCCGGTGAAACTTCCGTTCCCGGCTTGCGAAGAAGAGACTTTTTCAAATTATTGGGCGGAGGTTTGTATGTCTTTTTTAATGTCACCGATGCCCTCAACGTTCTGGCAACCGAGTCAGAACAGCGCAGATCGTTGCCAACCGATTACAATGCATTTTTGCTGATCCATGAAGACGGTACTGTCTCTTGCTATACCGGAAAAATCGAAATGGGTCAGGGCGTAATTACTTCGCTGGCCCAGATGCTGGCCGACGAGCTGGATGTGGCCTACGAAAAAGTAAAAATGGTTATGGGAGATACAATGCTTTGTCCTTGGGACATGGGTACTTTTGGTTCCATGTCGACCCGCTTCTTTGGTCCGCCGTTGCGTGCCGCTGCAGCCGAAGCCCTGGCTGTTCTTTTGGATATGGCTGCAGAAAAACTTGGCATTTCTGCGGAGCAGCTAACAGTTGAAGACGGAGTGATCATCAGCAAACAAGATAAAGGGAAAAAAATTGCTTACCGGGAACTAACTTCAGGAAAAAAAATAGAACGTTACCTTGACCAGAAGCCCGAAGTGAAAGATTACTCGGAATTCCGGATCATGGGAAAATCATTCAACCATCAGGATGGTCGTCTAAAAGTAACCGGTGAAGCCAAATACACAGCCGACATTCGTGTGCCTGGCATGTTGTATGCCCGAATCTTACGCCCGCCTTCACACGGAGCCAAATTGGTTTCGGTCGATACATCAGAGGCAGAAAAACAGGATGGTGTTTTGGTGGTAAAAGACCGTGACCTCATAGCTGTCCTGCACGAAAACCCGGAGAAAGCAGAAGAATCCCGCGATAAAATTAAGGCTGAATACGAATTCGATGAGAAAGACGTGAACGATCAAAACCTGTTCGACTACCTTTTGAAAAATGCCCCGGAAGGACAAATCATTAACAGTCAAGGGGATTTAGACATAGGAAAAAGGATGGTTGACACGCTTGTTGAATCGGAATATTACAACAGCTATGTTGCGCATGCAACCATGGAAACGCACGCAGCATTGGCGCATATTGAAGATGAAAAGATCACTGTCTGGGCATCAACCCAGACACCATTTCCTGCGCAAGAGACCATTTCCCGAGTAACCGGGTTTCCGCTTGAAAATGTCCGCATCATTCCTCCGTTTCTCGGAGGAGGATTCGGAGGAAAAACCGCCCATAGCCAGGCCGTTGAAGCTGCCCGACTGGCCAAAATAACCGGCAAACCCGTTATGGTAGACTGGAGCCGTGAGGAAGAATTTTTTTACGACACATTCCGCCCGGCTGCTGTTGTACAAATTTCAACAGGAACTGACGCCAGTGGTAAAATCAACCTTTGGGATTACAAAGAGTATTATGCCGGAGAACGGGGATCTGATACCATTTATGACGTTCCTCACCAACGCACAATGGCTTTTGGCAGAGGATGGCGGGCACCCGAAGTTCATCCGTTTGCAACAGGAGCATGGCGGGCGCCTGGCAACAATACCAACACCTTTGCCCGCGAATCGCAAATTGATATAATGGCTGCCAAAGCTCAAACGGACCCCATCGAATTTCGGCTGAAAAACCTGACCGACCAACGGATGATCGGGGTACTGAAAGAGGTTGCTGAAAAAGCAGGATGGAAACCGGCGGCATCACCTAGTGGAAGAGGCTTCGGCGTAGCCTGCGGGTTCGATGCCGGAGCACACGTTGCCCATATTGCTGAAGTTGAAGTAGACCAAGCCACAGGACGAGTACAGGTAAAACGTGTTGTTTGTGCCCAGGACATGGGCTTCTGCATCAACCCTGAGGGAGCTACCATTCAAATGGAAGGCTGTATCAACATGGGGCTGGGCTATTCACTGACAGAAGAAGTTAAGTTTACCGGAGGAAAAATTGAAACGAAAGATTTTAGCAGCTATCAGCTTCCGCGGTTTTCATGGATCCCCAAGATTGAAACGCATATCCTCGAATTAAACGAGCCGCCTCAAGGTGGTGGCGAACCGGCAATCATCTGCATGGGAGCAGTGATTGCCAATGCCATTTTTGATGCTACAGGCGCCCGCCTTTACCATTTACCAATGACACCGGATAGAGTGCTGGATGCCCTGAAAAATAAATTATAACACAAATTAGATCATCAAAGGACTCTTTCGATTCGAGGGAGTCCTTATTTATTGCTCAACTTTTTCGATTTAATAGACCAAGTTGGCTACCGTTATTTCAATTATCATCATTCGGATTATTGCTGTTCGTTACTATGTGGCTTTGCCCAAGGTCGAATTCTAAGAATAGACTATTGTTTTTTTCAATTGCAGATGATTCACCAATAGCTGCAAGCAATTCACCAAATCATGCAAATGGTTCACCACCCCCTGTAGACGATTCACTAACTCCGGCACACGATTCACCAATTCCTGCAGTTAAGGAATCCATAAAAGCAGTCTTTTCACCAAGTTTTCCGGGCAAGTCACCAAGATCATCAAACCATTCACCAAATTCAGCAGCTATTTTATCAATCCAATCGGATGTGTCACCAATTGGAACCGACGGTTCACCCACTGATGTATCCGCTTCACCGGGAGATCCCTGCAACAGCAATGTTTTTAAAATCGAGGTGATGCATAATCTCGCGAATTATCAACAGGTAGGCAGCAAAACCCAAATCATCGGGAATGATATCCTGGCTTGCAGGTAAACCTTTCACGATCGCCGCAAACCGGTCGAACACATTCTCTAACTCAATTTGAGGAACAAGAGTTTCTCCTGTTTCCGTTTTGCTGGTATTAAAAGCCAAATCGGCGATTGCCTTTACCTGCGGATCATTTGATCGCAATATCAATTCTTCCTTAAACGCATCCTCTACTTCGGCTAAAACTTCTTCCGTAAAGTTTATGGCCCGGTCTACTTCATTGTAAGTCGGTGGGAACGCGGAGTAAAATTGATCGGCCAGTTGTTTCCAACCGATATTTAGGCTTGTTTCGTCAACTCGGCCCCCTTGCTTGCGAACCAAACTAGTTGTGGTTTCGCCAATATTGAAATATATGTTGTGATTGCTTTTCATCGCTCAAATCTTTTTCTACAAAGATCCGAACTATCAGTGCGCATGTGGTAACACTTTCAGGAAAACGAGTTGTAGTTTTTGGAAATGGGAATCAACCCTCATCAGCTTGTTTTCCGATAGCGCCAAATGGCCAACGTAAGAAAGGACAACCCGATAACAGTCAATGAAACGAATTCTTCAAAAAGATCTTTGAAGCCCGATCCTTTTAAACAAACCATACGCATAATGCGGATGAAATAATAGATCGGGTTTAAGCGGTCGAGTTGCTGTGCCCAATGTGGCATACTTTCGACCGGGGTGAATATTCCACCCATTAACACAAAGATCATCATGAAAAAGAAAGTGATGAACATGACCTGCTGCTGCGTTTCGGTAACTGTTGAAATAAACAGACCGAGTCCAAGTACTCCAACCAGGTAAAGGGCACCGAAACCAAAAAGAAGTACCAAACTTCCCTCAACGGGTAAATTGAAAACAACTCGGGCAATGATGAGTCCGAAGCCCAGATCAAGCAAAGCAATAACCAGGAAAGGCAACAATTTACCAAGAATGAACTGCCATTTTTTGATCGGAGTCACATTCAATTGCTCAATGGTCCCCATTTCTTTCTCGCGCACCAAGTTCATCCCCGACAGGAACATGCCGATAATGGTTACAAGTATTGATAGAATACCGGGGGCCATATACCATTTGTAATCCAACTCCGGGTTGAACCAATAATTATCGTGCGCCTCAACACGCATCGGCGGATTGAAATCAGGCAGGCCCTTCCAGTGCATAATAACCTGCTTATTGTAGCCCGATATGATATTTCGAGTGTATTGATAGATCAATGATGCTTTGTTGCCATCGATGGCATTGATCAGCAATTGCACATCTGCCTCATCCTCCCGAACCAGCGAACGTTCAAAATCCGGTGGAATCACTAGGATAAAATCTGATTCTTCTTTTTTCAGTTGATTCATGCCGTCCTCCAGGTCGAATGACGCATCGTGAATATTGAAAAACGGCGATGCCTCAAAGTGATTAATCAAACCTCGGCTGGTATCCGACAAATCCTGATCGACCACGTAGATATCGACATTCTTCAGATCGTAAGTGGCTGCAAACACCAAGATCAGCATCTGCACCATCGGCAGCATGATAATCATTCGCAACATCGTTTTGTTCCGTCTGATTTGCGCAAATTCTTTTTGTAGGATGTATTTGATTGTTCTCATTTAAGTCTCAGTTTTCAGTCTCAGTTTTCAGTTGACTTCAACGCATTTTTCTCCGCCAACTGTGACTGCGACTGTATACTCTATTCAAGTCTCGTTTTAAACTTCTTCACGGCAACTGTGACAAACACAGCTGACATGAATACCAATATCAATGTTTCTTTCCAGACGTAGGCTAAGCCAACTCCTTTTAGCATGATGTTGCGGAGGATTACGATAAACCAACGTGGCGGAATGATATGAGATACCACCTGAAGCGGTAGGGGCATGTTCTCAATCGAGAAAATAAAACCCGACAACAAGATCGTTGGCAACATCAGGGCAATAAGCGAGATAAACATGGCCACCATCTGCGTTTTGGCCAGCGACGAAATCATGATTCCCAAACTAAGCGCCATCATAATAAACAGGATACTCTCTCCCATTAACAGCACCCAACTACCCTTAATTGGCACACCGAAAATAAAATGCCCGATTCCTAATATGACAAGTGCGTTTATGATCGAAAGTACCAGGTACGGCATTACTTTCCCCAGGATAATCTGTGCAGGACGCAATGGAGAAACCAACAGAATTTCCATCGTACCCAATTCTTTCTCTCGGGTAATGGAAATGGAAGTCATCATGGCCGAAATCAGCATCAGGATCATGGCCATAATACCCGGGACAAACATGTAGACAGACTTCAATCCTTCGTTATACACCATACGCACCTCCGGTTCAATCTGCATCGGCAAATGCAGATCGCCCATTTGTTTGAAAATATAATCGTTGATAATTCCGGTGGTATATGAGGCCAACATTTTCCCAAGGTTTGGGTCGGAAGCATCGGCAATAATGTGCACATTGGCTTTTCCTTCACGCTTCAACTTTCTGCTAAAATCGCGTCCGAATACCAACACTTCTTTCACCCTTCCCTGTTTGAAAATGCCTTCAATATCTTTCGCGCTCTCCAAATTCCGATCAAGCAAAAAATAGCCCGATGACAAAAGTTTGGCTGTGATTTCCTGCGTCACCTCATCTTTCGACTGGTCGTAGATAGCGATGCGCGCATCTTTAATCTCATTTGTAATCACCGTACCAAACAGCATGAGTTGCATGATTGGTATCCCAAAGAGGATGATCATTGTCCGCCTGTCGCGAAAAATGTGAAAGAATTCTTTTTTGACAAAACCGAGAAAGCGATCCATATTATGAGTTTGTTTATTACGTAACCACTGAGTTACACTGAGCTTTTTCACAGAGTTTCACCGAGGGTTAGTTCGCTAATCTTTTTATTCCGTGTTTTAGAGATGCCACATTAAAATTCAGCAGCAATCCAATTTTGCATCCAGACAATTTCAAATAAGTCAATACTTGAGCAACATGAACTTCGGTAAGTACCTCTACTGATTTGATCTCAACAACAACACGATTTTCTACCAACAAATCAATTCTATATCCGGCATCCAACTTCACTTCTTTATAAACCAAAGGCAGCGCCTTTTGCTTTTGAACCAACAATCCGGATTGAATTAATTCATAAAACAAACATTCTTCATAAGCGCTTTCCAGCAAACCCGGCCCCAATGCAGAGTGAACTTGAAACGCACATTTCAAAATCTGTTCTGTAAGTTTATTTATTTCCATAGTTCATCAGTAAAACTCATTAAACTCTGTGTCAGACTCGGAGAAACTCTGTGTTAAAATCAGTCAGTCCTGGTTGCTCCACGAGCCAACTGCAAAAACACGCCATTCATATCTTCCGAGTTGAATTGCTTTTTCAAATTATCCGGCTTATCGAGAGCTGCAATCCGGCCGTCCACCATAATGGAAACCCGGTCGCAATACTCTGCTTCGTCCATATAGTGAGTCGTCACAAAAATTGTTTTCCCTTCGGCGGCAGCTTCGTAAATAAAATCCCAAAACTGACGTCGGGTGATTGGGTCTACCCCGCCGGTTGGCTCATCGAGAAACACAATCTGAGGATCGTGCAAAAGAGCAACCGAGAAAGCCAGTTTTTGTTTCCACCCCAATGGTAGTGATGCAATCAGTTTATCCCGTTCCGGTTCCAGCCCCAGCTTTTTCAGCAAGAGATCTTCCTTCTCTTTTCGCTGTTGACGCGACAGTCCGTAAATGCCAGCGTAAAAGCGAATATTTTCAGCAATGGTCATATCCTCATACAAAGAGAACTTCTGGCTCATATAGCCAATATTGCGTTTGATTAATTCAGCCTGTTTGTAAACGTCGTAACCACCAACCGTCAGTTCACCGGATGTTGGACTACTCAAACCGCATAGAATCCGCATGGCGGTCGTTTTTCCGGCGCCGTTAGCTCCCAGAAAGCCAAAGATCTCCCCCTTGTACACTTCAAAAGTCAGGTGATCGTTAGCTACAAAGTGCCCGAATTTCTTGACCAAATTCTTGACTGATATTACCGGAATACGCTTCGTTGAAAAGTCATCAGTCACAGTCTCAGTTTGCAGTCCACTTTTATCATCATTCTCTTTCATCATCATTCATTTTCTTTACATCCAAACTTTCCAGGGTGCTGAATCATGTAATTGATGAGCCTTCCAATTTCCAGTGTTTCATTGTACATCTTCTCGTACTCCTCTTTTGAAACATAGCCACATGACAATGCTAAATCTAACCAAACAGCCGTTTCACTATTCTCAGCATCAGAATCTGTCAGTTTACTGATAAAGTTTTTAACATACATCCGCTTTCGATAAGCCTCCGCCATATTCGCGCAAACAGACCGAGAGGCTCTCCTAATCTGATCCGTCAAAGAATAAGTTTCTTCTTTCGGGAATTGCGTTGAAACTTGAAAAATCGTCATTGACAACTTAAAGGCTTTCTGATATGCCATTAATTCTTTAAAATCCATAACTGAATATTCTTAACTGGTTACTGAGACTGAACACTGCGACTTTCTCTTGTCATCAGTGCCATAAACACATCCTCAATACCAGCCCTAATAAACGAGCTTTGTATATTCTGATGGTTTAATTGTTCAAGATACGCTGTAACTGTTTCGGGCTTTACCTGCTTGTCGACAGGCGTTACGTGCACGAATTGACCAAAAGCGTAAGCAGTTTCTACCTGATCCCATTGTCGCAAATCATGGATCAACCGGTGCATTTCGTCGGAGCGAACAGCCAAAAGCGGACGATCGTAATTACTGACAATCTGCTCGGGAGAATCAATGCTGAGAATTTCACCTTTCTGCATCAATGCAACCCGGTCGCACAATCCCGCTTCATCCATATAGGGGGTTGATACCAAAATGGTGATTCCTTGCTGCTGCAACTTCTTCAGCATCTCCCAAAATTCTTTCCGTGAAACCGCGTCAACACCCGTTGTTGGCTCATCCAAAACCAAAATCTCAGGTTTATGGATCAGCGCACACGAAAGGGCCAGTTTTTGCTTCATTCCTCCGGATAGTCTTCCTGCCAAGCGATTTTTGAATGGCTCAATCTGCACGTAAATGTCCTTGATCAGATCGTAATTCTCTTCAATCGTAGTTCCGAACACCGTTGCAAAAAACGACAGGTTTTCCTCAACTGTCAAATCCTGATAGAGCGAAAATCGACCGGGCATATAACCAACGAGACGGCGAATCTTACGGTAGTCCTTAACCACATCAAGGCCGGCCATCTTTGCTTCCCCTCCGCCAGGTAAGAGCAGAGTCATCAGAATACGCATCAGGCTGGTCTTACCGGCACCATCGGGCCCAATCAGTCCAAACAACTCTCCTTTCTCCACTGAAAAAGAAATGTCTTTTAGTGCTTGAACGTCATTGTAAGATTTTGATATTTGGCGTACTTCAATCATTTTAAGTAGTGCTCAGTCTATGTAATCACTTAAAGTTCGCTTCTCCGGGCATTCCGATTTTCAACCGCCCGTCATTCTTCACTTTTACTTTAACTGCATAAACCAGCTTCACCCGTTCTTCTTTGGTTTGAATAATTTTAGGCGTAAACTCAGCTTCCGAAGAAATCCAGCTAACTACGCCGTTCAGGCTTTGGTTAGTCTTCTTGTCCTCGTCAATCAACACTTCCACTGATTGTCCAATTTTGACATGCGGCAGTTGATCACCACTAACATACACCCGAAGATCGAGTTCTGACAGATCGGCTAATTTGACCAACGCTTTAGCCGGAGCAGCCAGTTCGCCGAGTTCTGTATATTTTTCAAGAATAGTTCCATTTACGGGGCTTTTTATCACCGACTTATCCAGCTGATTTTGTGCCGATGCGATTTGGGCTTGCAACACCTCCATTTCACTGTCGATAGCCACAAACTGTGTTTGCTGACTCTGGATTTGTTGTTCGAGTACCCGCACCTGACCATCAATGTCGTCCACTTGTTGTTGAGTCGCAGCCTTGTCGGAAAACAGCTTATGTACCCGCTCCTGGGTAATTTTTGCATTTTTCAGTTGCTGTTTTAAGACGTCAATTTGAGACCGGAGATTAACTTTCTTTACTGCAATAGCATTCATTTGCGCTTGCAATTGTAGGATCTGAAGGCTGACGGTACTGCTGTCGATCACCGCCAACACATCACCTTGTTTCACCTGACGCCCTTCTTCCCCTTCAAACCGTACCAATTTGCCGGCAATCTCTGAAGAAATAATGGTTTCGTCAGCCTCGAAGTTTCCGTAAGCATCCGATGTCTCATCGCCGTTTTTACAGGCCGCTGCCATCACAACAAGCAATAGTAAAAGATAAATTCGATTCATAGTTATGTCCGTGTTTTTATTGTCCAAGTAAATTCTGATAGGCTGTTTTTGCCAACTCCAACTGCACTTTATGCGTTTCGAAAGTGATTTGCGCAGCCATTTCTGCATTCAAGTCCTGCAAATAATCGGCAGTAGTAATTGTTCCGTTTTCAAGCTTTGAGGCTGAACTTTTCGAAATACGCTCTTGTAGCCCGATTAGCTCCTGATCGCTTTCAAGCAGCTGTTGCAATTGTTTCATTTTCCGACTTTCTCCATCCAGTGCAATGTTGATATTTCGCTCAAATTGATCCTGCTGTGTTTGCACCATCTCTTGCTGAAGCTGAATCACCTCTTTGCTACGTTTTGTTTGTTTCCAGTCGAAAGGAGTCCAACTCATTCCGATACCAATCAGGTAATATGTATCGAAATCATTATTCAGCATATTTAAGGCCGGGCGCCCGTAGCCTGCTTGTCCAAAACCGAAGACTTTCGGATTCCGGGCTTTTTGCGTCAGCCCTGCCGAAGCTTCCAACAGATCGGTTTGCTGGCTGAACAACTCCATTTCAGGACGTTGTATTTCAATTGCCGGTGAAACTTCGGTGAGCTCAATCCCCAGCTCTTTCAGATCTTCCGTTTCTTTTCCTGTCAGGATAGCCAAGGCAGCCAGCGTAGTTTCCCGATTCGACTGCAATTCCAGCTGCTGCTGTTTCACTTTGACTAACTCTGCCAAAACCTGATCCAGATCCGACTGCAGGATGGCTCCATTTGACAAGGCTCCTTCCATCTGCATTTTCCTGGCTTCCAGTGTTTCCTGTTTTTTAGCCAAAAGTTCCAGATTTTGTTGGAGCAAGAAGGAAGCAAAAAACAAATTATTCACCTGCTCTTTAACCTTGTACAAATCGACCTCTACACCTTGCTGATTCGCAGACTCCTGTGCTCTTTCCACCTGGCTTCGAGCTTTCGACACACCACCATCCCAAATATTTTGTTTCACATCGAGATATGCTTTGTACTGGTCTTTTGATACCGTTGGAATATTGACTCCAGATAAAGAGATGCCTACGTGTGTTACATCCGATTGATAGCTGGCCTGGGCGTTCACCCCTACCTGAGGTAACCAAGCAGTCCGGATATTCTCCGTTTTTAACTCGGCCATCTGCTTGTACAAATCCTTTTGGTTCAGCAACGGATGCACTTCTCGAGCCCACTGCTGACAATCGCTTAATGTTACTGCTTGCTGGGCAAAAAGCCACTGTGCAGACAGCAAAAACATGACAAGTAAACGAATTCTGATCTTCATAAAATTTTCTTATTCTGGTTGAATACCTTTCAGTACAAAAGATTTGACTTCCTGTTTTCGCTCAGCCAAAAATTGACTCAGAGCTTTATCATCTCCGGGAAAAGCAACATGACTAATCATCGGACGTGCAGCAAAAGGGAAAACGCACAAACCAATCACATTTACCACTAAATGTTCCGGTCTCATTTTCCGAATCAGATCTTGATCCATTGCCTCCTGCAAGATTTTCAGAATCGGCTGAATTGAAAACTCCTTTTTCTCGATGAAACTGAAAAACGGTGTTGCATTGCGGTTCATCTCTTTAATGATAAAAGCAGGTAGAAACGGGTACTTCAGAAGCAAATCAATATAGGTATCAATCACTGTTTCGACTTTCTCCAATATCGGAAGGTCCGATTGCAAAATTTGACCAATACGGGGAAATGCAATACCAACCAACTTGGAAAAAATGGCATCGAAAAGCTTCTCTTTGCTTCTGAAATAATAGTGGAGTAAAGCTTTATTGATTCCTGCCAGATCGGCAATCTCCTGCATCCGGGCACCATCCATGCCTTTTTGCACAAAGACATCGGTTGCCGCATCAATAATCTTTTCTTCCGTATTATCTTTTTTTATTTCCATCTTATCTTTCTGGTTTAACCAAACAGTTAATTACTCGACAAACATAGACTATTTTGAAATACGCGCCAATAATTTTGACCAATTACTTTAACTATTTGGTTAAAAATAAAGAAAAAGAGATCTACTCCATGTGTAAAAGGAAATCTACTATCTAAAATGTCCTTTTTTTTTGTGACTTTCGATTGGAGTAATTCATAATCAACAAAGATGAAGCGATAATCATCATGCCAACAATCGAATAAAACTCGGGGTGCTCATCGGGCATAATTGCCCAACTAAGAATCGCGCCGGAAACAGGGATCAAAAATTTCCATGTATTTAACTCAGATACTTTTACTCCGGGACGGCTGAGCAACGTGAACCAGATTGCAAATGCGGCTGCAGACAGGAAACTTAGCCAGCCCAAAGACACAAAATATTCGGTAGATACAGCTCGTAAACCATATCCTTCAATAGGAACAGAGATCAATATCAAAGCAATGCCACCAAAAAATAACGATGCTGAACTTAACACTACTGGCGACAAATCTTTGGGTTTCTTGGTAACTAACACATTCGCAAAGCCGGAAACCAGGTTATTACACAGTAGCAATGCAACTCCCAATAAACTAATCTGCTGCCCCACTGGCAGCGCAGACCGGCTGAAAGTTATCAATGCAACTCCGATTACACCGAAAACAATGCTGACACTTTTCAGCCAGTCCATCTTATCGTTATACAAGGTAAAGTGTGACACGACAGAAATAAACAAAGGGGACGAACCAATTATCATCGCAGAAACGGCTGCCGGCAACAGATTTATACCGGAGTAAAACAACATGTAAATGAGAACAGTCTGCAAAAGCGATACTTTAGCAATAAACTTCCAGCCCGTCTTTACTTCCTTCCAATAAGTTTTGAGGTTGTTAAAATAAAGCATGATCATCAATCCGGAGATCGTAAAACGCACTCCTGCAAACTGAAAGGGTGTATGATACTTTAATCCAATCTTTACGCCAACGAAAGCTGAAGACCATAATAAGCAGGCAATTATTGCTAAAAAAATTGTGTTTGAAAAAATAGACTTTTTAATCATGCTGCAAAGTTGTACTTATTTTCAAGTTCGCCCAACAAAATAGAAATCCTAACCGCAAAGTTTTCAAAGTCTTCAACTAATGAACTTCGCTTTCTAAATATTACACCAGACAGTGACGCAGATCAAAATAAACGCCTCACCCCTTCGTTTTGTAAAATGTAACTTTTTACAATTACTATATTTGTGCAAATGCACACAACGCAACAATTGAAGAATGCAGGAAGATATTGAAGATAAAGAGTGGTTTGCGTCCATATTTGATGAACACTACGAGTATATCAGGAATTACGTTTATTATCTGTCTGGAGACATCACTCTATCTGAAGATTTAAGTCAGGATGCCTTTCTTCAGGCTTGGGAAGAGCGACGTTCAGTCAATCGAAAGACCTTACGATCATACTTATTTACAATTGTCCGCAACAACTATTTTAAACACTATCGGAAAAAAAATATCAAACTCAACTTTATCAATTCAATCGTCGAAGAAAATGAACAGGAATCACCAGAATTCCTGATGGAAGTCAAAGAATTCGACATGCTGGTTCAGAGCGTAATCGCTAATATACCGGATAAAACCAGGGCGATTTTTTTGATGAGTCGCATCGACTCAATGAGCTACACAGAGATTGCAGACAATTTAAAAATCAGCAATAAAGCCGTTGAGAAACACATAAGCAAAGCTCTCAAAATTGTGAAAACGAAGCTTGACCGAAAACTTTAAGCATATGAAACAAGACAAGCCAAATATTAATAAGCTGCTTTCTGGGTATAAAGTTCCGGGCACGAAAAGCAACCATGAAGCCTACCTTCAATCTTTATCAGAAATTGAAGCGAAACAAAAACCAAAAACCCGCTACATGAATACTAGAAAAATTATTTACTGGGCAGGAAGTGTGTCTGCAGCAGCGATCATTGTCATTGCTTTTCTTTTAAATGGACTACAAACCAATCACGAATATTTAAATAACGAGCTTACAGCACAGGCAACTCAGCTTCCGGACAACAGTACCGTTTCATTAAAAACAAATTCATCGCTCCAATACAACGAAAGCATCCTGAATGGAACCCGTGCAGTTGAGATGATAGGGGAAGCTTTTTTTGAAGTCACAAAAGGGAAAACATTTAAAGTTCATTTTCCGGGCGGAAAGCTGCAGGTATTGGGAACAAAATTCAACATCCGATCATACAACAACAAATACGGACGTGTTGATTGCTATGAAGGATCTGTAAGGCTTGAAGTTCACGACAAGAGTATGGTACTAACCAAAGGTCAGGCAATCCGTTATTCCCCAACAACGGTTGAAGGTCCTTTCGATTTCGACGTACAGGAAGCAATGAAAATACCGGATGGAAACTACCAGTGGATAAACCGGCCCCTGGAGGAAGTACTGACTTTTATTTCTTCGAGAGCAGGATATGAATTGATTGCTTCTCCAAAGGTTTTAGATCTTCGATTTACAGGTACGCTCAACCTCACAAACAACAAAATTGCATTAACCATTCTCAGCAAAGCAATGCATTTTAAATACGAGATAAAAGGCAAAAAATTAATCATCCTTGAAGAAACAAACTAGGTATATTATCCTACTGTTACTTTTATTACTAGCTGTCGGAAACGGCTTCGCTCAGGAGACAAAGATTTCAGTAAAAGGAAATGGACAAACTCTCAGCGACATGCTTGAAACTGTTAGCAAACAACACCATATTCGATTTGCTTTCGACGCCAGCTATTTTTCTCAATTAAAAGTAAACGACGATTTCAACAATAAAGACCTATCTGATTTTTTGGACGCTGTGTGTAACAAGTTTCATTTAATTGCGGAAGATATAGATGGAACTATCGTACTTTACAGTAAGCCCCAAACTATCATGAAGTCAATTCACGATCGAATCGAATTTGGAGGAATTGTCCTTGATAAAACAACCGGCGAGCCACTCTTATATTGTAATATCGCTTTTAATGATTCTGAAAATAGCGGAACAACAACCAATGAGCTCGGTATTTTCACAACCAAAATTAAAAAGAAAGACCAAATAGAAGTATCATTAAGTCATTTGGGATACCAACGATTGGACACACTCATCCATATCAATCAGCAATCGCTGCACACCATCCGTCTCTCACCTTTCACGATACAGATGGAAGCGATTAAAGTGACTCAACAGGAAAAAGATGTTATTGAAATGGGGAATCAAACAGAGCGCATTGCCTTCAACCCAAAACAATCGACCAACTTTCCTCGTGTTGACGACAGTGATTTAATCAGCTCGTTACATCTCATTCCCGGTATCGATTTCATCGGGGGGCAAACCTCAGGAATTTTAATTCGCGGTAGTGCCCCCTCTGAAAATCTAGTCACATTAGACGGAATACCAATTCTGGAAACAAGTCACCTGTTTGGTAATCTTAGTGTACTAAATTCGAAATTTGTGTCGCAGGCCTTCGTTTCACGAGGTGCTTTCGACGCTCGCTATGGTGAAAAAATTTCCGGTATTATTGAACTGAAGGGGAAGAGTGATTTTTATAAGCCCAGCCTTGATTTATCAGCAAACCTAATGAATGTAAGTGCCACGGCCAATGTACCAGTAAATAAAAAAGTGTCTGTTGTTGCCGCATTCCGCCGCTCGTACATCGATCGTTGGGAAAATTATCTGTATCGGACGATTTTAGATCAGGCAAGTTCAGACAACGAGGCTTCGGTTTCACCGATAGTCAAATTTGACGACCTCAATCTAAAAGTTGATTTGAGACCATCAGACAAACACGAGTTTTCGTTCAACTTCATCAACAGTACCGATTTTCAGGAACGCAATTACGAGTTTAAAGAAAACTCGAGGCTGTATCACGACGAATATGCAGATAGCAACAACAATGGTTTAAGTGCAAACTGGTTCTTCCAGGTATCGAAGAATTTCCAACAACGATTGACAGCCGGATATAATGAGCTTACCAGAACCTCATATAATAATGCAGGAATGACAGAAAACAGCCAGGGCAATGGAGGCAAAGACGAACTGGACACTGACAATAACTTTCTAAAAGAATTTTCCGCATCGTGGAGCGCTGAGCTTACTTCCGGCAGAATGACACACCAAGCTGGATTTGGTGCAAACTTCGATGAGGTCCAATACAACTACCTGACAAACAAATCGACGGAAACGAAAGTTATGGATTCAGTTTCATTCTACAGTAAGACAAACATTCTTCACGCTTACTTACAAGAAAAGATACATCTGAATGAAAAGCTTGAAGTTAGGGTAGGGGTACGTTCCAATTACCTCGATCTTACTCAAAAATTCTATTTACAACCGCGCGTTGGTCTCACCTACTCGCTCAACAACAAAATTAAATTGATTTACGCAAGTGGATTATATAATCAGTTTTTAAGCCGCATTCGAAAAATAGATATCGACAATAATTCGGATTTGGTGTGGTATCTGCCAACCGACGATGGTGAAGGAGTTTTAAAAGCGTGGCAAAATTTGATAGGATTTCAATACAGCTATAACGGTCTGACAATAAATGCTGAAGCCTATATGAAAAATACGACCGGCAGGGTGAATTTTTATGCTGAACAAACTTCATCAAAAGGAAAACTAATTGAATACTACCTTCGCAATGGACAATCCAACAATAAAGGTATTGATGTGATGTTCCAATATCGTCATGCCCGATTTACACATATTTTAGGCAGCTCCATTTCCAGATCCGAAGAACAATTTGATGGCTTTAATGAGAATAAATACTATCCTTCTTTTTATGACCAAAGGCTCAAAATTAGGTGGACCGAACTTTTCAAGTTGAAAAATTGGGTGTTTTCAAGTAGTTTTTTCTACCATAGCGGTACACCATATCTCACTAATAATGATCTATCAACACCTATCAACATCGAAAAGCTCCCTTATTTTTTACAAGCTGACCTATATGTAACACGTAGACTTCGATATAAATTTTGTAGCTTTAACCTAGGTTTTTCACTAATGAATATTTTGGATAGGAAAAACATTTTGGAGGTTGATTATTTCAACATCTCTGATGCAACAGGAACATATGCGGTCCGTACGGACATTACATCCATACAATTTACCCCTGTGTTCTTCTTAAATGTTCTTTTGAAATAAAAATTGAAAAAAATCGATTTTTGCGGTAGGGTTTTTCCTTATGAAAGGATATTAAGTTTCGAACAATGATATGAACTATGTTTGAAACACGCGAAATAATATTACTCTCTACCTCGTCTGTTCTCTCAAAAAGAGAGAGAAAGACCGAGAGCATGATTAAATCCTTTCGTGTTCCTGAAAATAAGGACAAACATACGGCATATCATGATACTCTGAAAAAGATTGAAGAAGGTAAAAGACGACGGACTGGGCACGAAGCTCTATTACTAAGTCCTGTTTATCGAATCGCAATTTCAACCGCTGCTTCTCTCATCCTGATTTTCCTTCTTCATCTTTTTCTTTTTAGTTCAACCACCTTACAAACAGGGAACCAAGCTACGTCATTTCGCTTACCCGATCATTCTCGGGTAATTTTAACTTCCAATAGTGCTATTAATTATTCGACATATTTCTGGAATAGAAAATTACGATTAGAGGGCGAAGCATACTTCGAGGTAAACAAGGGGAAAAAGTTTATTGTAAAAACAGACGAAGGTAGTGTTAGCGTTCTGGGAACACGTTTTCTGGTGACAGAAAAGGAAAATCAATTGACAGTGAATTGTTTTGAAGGTAAAGTTTCATTTGAAAACAAAAATGTGCACGAAATTATTCCGGCTGGAACGAGTGCATATTTTGAAAACAATGCTCTGGCTAGTAAAACGGAAACAACGTTGCTGTATCCAAGTGCAGCAATATTCAACCAGCAGTACTCTGCTGAAGAAGTTCAAAACGTTTTAGTAGCTCTCGAGAATTTCTTTCAGGTAACTATTCATTTTCAAACCATTAATCAACATTTTTTTAGTGGGCATTTGGAAACTGCCAATTTAGAAACGGCCTTAAAAATAATCAGTCGTTCTCTGAATCTCGATTACTCCTTCCAATCTGACGAAGTAATTTATTTAACTGAAAAAAGAGAAGTATGAAAAGAAAGATGAAAACAGCCTTTTTTATTTTATCGGCGTTGGTAGTCACCCTTTTTTCATCGTGTTCCCAATTGGATAACGATGGAGTGGTAAACAATGAAACCCAAAGCGGTCTCAAAATTCTGTTAACGGATGCACCGTTCCCTTATGGATCAGTAGCTGAAGCTAACATCGTAATTGATGGTGTATCAATCAGAAAGGAGGATGATGCGTCAACTGACGATGATGAATCCGGATGGATCGAATTAACACCTGCGATCACTGATCCAATTAATTTACTTGACCTTCAAAACGGGAACGTAGCAACATTAGTCGAAGATACAGTAATTGAAAACGGAACATACAGTGAGATTCGACTTCACATTGCGAGCGCAGAGATCGTGTATACCAGCGAAGCTGGTGGTGGAACTGAACCTATGAAAATCCCGAGCGGTACAAGTAGTGGATTGAAGATAAAAATTGATGGCAACCTCGATGTTCATGGAATGAACCCTACTGCTTTAATCCTGGATTTTGATGTTAGTAGATCATTCCTTGTACAAGGAAATCCGGATAATACTGGAAGATACGAAGGGTTCAAATTTAAACCTGTTATTCGCGCTACGGCCGAAGACATTAGCGGATGGGTATTTGGTAATGTAACATTCGATGATTATGACAATGCAAACATTCCAGATGTCGAAAGCCTTGTTGTGGCAGTTTTGGATGAAAATGGCGATACAATATCGTCCGCAAAACCGGATATGACTGGCTACTATGCTGTAATAGGTCTGCTTCCTGGCAATTATGTAGTTGCATGTTCAGCTGAAGGATACGACGACGTTCAATTAGATGCTATTGTGAATGCTCAAGAGGGGACACAAGTCGACATCGAATTAACAGAGACTTTAGCAACAGTTACAGGAAAGGTTGTTATTTCAGATGGTACAACACCGTTAGACGGTGTCAGCGTAAATATATCAGGCGCAACAACAGCGTTTACAGCAACAACCGGAGAAGATGGAACGTTTGAAATTGGTAGCATCCCTCCGGACAGTTATACCGTAACACTTGCAAAGGATGGCTACGATGGCCAGACTCTTCCGTCCTTTGATTTGATACTTGGAGAAGTTAAGGATTTGGGAGTTATTACCATGTCTGCGACTGCTGCATCTACAACTACTGCGACAGGTGCAAATTAAATAGAATTACCGTATTTACATACGTGTAAATATATCTCTAAAAGCAAAATGAAAGGCATCCCTTCGGGGATGCCTTTCTCATATCTGCTAAATAATCTTTTCTAGAAAGTATATTCAATCCCAAGACGGGTTGAGAAACGAGCCATATTGTTGTCGTTCTTGTCATACAATTTTTTGAAATACAACGTGTATTCAGGAGACAACGTTACGCCCCACTTGCTATTGATATTGTATTTCAGAATTGCACTTCCAACGAAGCCTGTCATATTCTCAGCATATTTGGAAGACACGTAACCTGCGTCCGAAACAGAACCGTCAGTCAACTCTGTTTCCTGATTTGAGTCAGAGATATACTCAAGCTTCAAACCCGGAGATACAAACAGTTCTAACTTATTTTTATTCCAAACCCGAAAATCCAAATGAGGATTAATATTAAAATAGTTCAGATCCATTGTCGTTTTCAACAATTCTGCACCCGTGTACTCCTGACCATAACTGTACTTACCGAATCTAGACTCAACCCGGAACCGTACAGCATCAGAAAATTTATAGCCTAAATCAGCTCCCCAGCTGAACTCAGCCCCATCCTGATCAAAAAAGTTGTAATTGTTATAGCTGTAATACTTATTGGTTGTGTGGTCCCAGCCAGCATTCAAGTTGATAAAAAAACGAGATTTAGCGAATCCACAAAACGGTATTGCAAAAATTGCAACCAGAATAAATAACTTCTTCATGCGTACTTTTAGTTTATTTGTTTCTTAGTTAGTTCCCCAAAGCTCATCACAACAGTATATGAGCAATAGGCATTATCACTTTTTATTAGAGAGGAACCGTCCTTCCAATACATAAAGCCTGGAAGAGAACGATTTGAGCAAACAATAATTATTCCATTAATCCCTCCGAAAAAGGCCTTACCCTACTTTCAGAATTGGCAATTTCCGAATTTCATTCTAATTTTGTCGCTCAATTTACTGAGAAGCAAAGATAAAGCCGGACAACGTTATTTCGGCATTTTTATTCTCAAAATTGCACACTGATATTTGAAAGATAAAAGATGAAAAGGGTAGTTATTGGGTTATCGGGTGGAGTTGATTCCAGTGTTGCAGCTTATCTGCTGAAACAACAAGGGTATGAAGTGATTGCATTGTTCATGATTAACTGGCACGACCGTACCGGAACATTAACAGGCCAATGTACTTGGGAAGATGATGCATTAATCGCAGAAATGGTTGCCAAGAAACTGGATATGCCATTCCACATTGTTGACCTAAGCGAGCACTACAAAAAGCGCGTGGTCGACTACATGTTTGATGAGTACAGCAAAGGTCGAACGCCAAATCCCGATGTACTTTGTAACCGCGAAATCAAATTCGACATCTTCATGGACGAGTGCCTGAAGCATGGGGCAGATTACGTTGCGACCGGCCATTACTGCCAGAAAACTGAATTTGAGAAAGACGGACAAATGATCTACCAGCTTCGTGCCGGAGCCGACAACAACAAAGATCAAAGTTATTTTCTTTGTCAGCTAAATCAGGAACAACTGAGCAAGGCCTTATTCCCGATCGGCCATTTGGACAAACCCGAAGTAAGAAAAATAGCTGCCGAGCAACAATTGCCGACTGCTACCCGCAAAGATTCTCAGGGTATTTGCTTCGTGGGGAAAGTTGACCTGCCAACCTTTCTTCAGCAACAATTGGAAGCTAAAACAGGTAACGTAATTGAAATTCCTACTGAATTCATGGCCAAGAAAAAGCAGGTTGAAAAAACGCAGGAAAACTTTAAAAAACTATGCTTTGCCTATCCTTACAAACCATGGAACGGGAAAGTTATTGGCGAACACAGAGGAGCCCATTACTACACTGTTGGTCAACGCAAAGGACTCAACATTGGGGGGCACGAGGAGCCACTGTTTGTTACCGGAACCGATGTAAAACGAAACATCATTTATGTAGGTGAAGGAACCGAGCACCCGGGGCTTTACCGCGCAGGGCTGTTTATTAGCAAAGAAGAAATCCATTGGATCAGAACCGATATTGCAATGGAAGTTGGAGAAATTCGGGACTATGATGTTCGGATCCGCTATCGCCAGCCGCTTGAAAAAGCAACGCTTTACCGCAAAGAAGAAGGGATCTACATACTGTTCGATCAAGAGCAAAGAGGTATTACTTCCGGGCAATTTGCAGCCTGGTACGAAGGAAACGAATTGATCGGCTCCGGCGTAATCGTTTAAAATCACTTGGCTTATCGTTAAAAAATAGACTCTACAAAAGCTAAATTGCTCTTCACTAAAGTAACAAGGTGATCTAAAAATTCATTTCGGCAACAGGACGTTTTCCGAGGAATGCTAATTTCACTTAAAAACATATCGGTTACGTTTAGTATAGAGCAAGTACATAACGCCTGAAACTATTCCTTTCAAGGAAAAATTATAACTTTGGCGACAACTAAAAAGAAGCACATGATCAAATCGATGACCGGCTATGGAAAAGCCGAATTTGAAACAGGTAACAAAAAGATTACCATTGAGCTTAAATCGCTAAACAGCAAACAGCTGGACATGAATTCTCGTCTCCCAATGCTTTACCGTGAAAAAGATTTGGTCATTCGTAAAGCAATTTCGGAGAAGTTAATCCGAGGTAAAGTCGATTTTTCGTTATACATCGAAAACTTGGGAACTGAAAGCAACTCTGCAATCAACGGAAATATCGTTACAGCCTATTTCAAGCAACTGAGCGAAATTCAACAAAAGCTGGGATTGCCTGTAACCGAGCAAATTATGCAAAACGTGATGCGCCTGCCGGATACGGTGAAGACAGTTTATGAAGAACTGGATGAAAACGAGTGGGTGGAAATCATGAAAAAAATCCAGTCGGTTATTGAGATGCTGGATGGTTTCCGTGTACAGGAAGGTCAAGCACTGGAACGTGACATTCGCTCAAACATTACCGACATCCAGAATTTGCTAAGCCAAATTGAACCATTCGAGAAACAGCGCATCGAAAATGTCAAATCGAGAATTCAGGATAGCCTGAACGAAATTGCATTGAATGGCAATATGGATAAAAACCGTTTCGAGCAGGAAATGATTTACTACCTCGAAAAATTGGATATCAACGAAGAAAAAGTACGGTTAACGAATCATTGCAACTATTTCCTCGAAACGCTGGAAGCAACCGCCGATGTTGGTAAAAAGCTGGGGTTCATTGCGCAGGAAATCGGACGCGAAATAAATACGATCGGTAGCAAAGCCAACGAAAGTAACATTCAACGCATTGTTGTTCAAATGAAAGATGCTTTGGAACGCATCAAAGAGCAGCTATTAAACGTACTCTAACGAAGCAAAAAGTAAGTCCGTCCGGGAGCCTCTTGGAATCTTTGGATTTCTTATTTTAAATTTTTGACTTTAACCATGGAAAAAGGTAAACTCATTATATTTTCTGCCCCTTCAGGAGCCGGTAAAACAACGATTGTCAAGCATTTGTTAAAACAAGACTTCGGCCTGGAATTCTCTATTTCGGCAACCAGCCGGGCTCCACGGCATACCGAAACCAATGGGGTTGACTATTATTTTCTTTCTCCGGATGAGTTTCAACAAAAAGTTGCCGCAGACGAATTTCTGGAATGGGAAGAAGTATACAAAGGCACTTGCTATGGCACATTAAAGTCGGAGGTAGAAAGAATTCGGAACAAAGGCAACCACGTGATTTTTGACGTGGATGTTGTCGGAGGGCTCAATATCAAAAAATATTATGGAGATGAAGCCTTGGCTATATTTGTTAAACCGCCTTCAATTGAAGAATTGAGAAACAGGCTGGTTGGTCGTTCAACGGATTCGGATGAGGTTATTGAAAAACGAGTTGCCAAAGCTGAATATGAACTGACATTCGCTCCAAAATTTGACGTAATTTTAGTTAGTCAAGAGCTTCATGTAACCCTTTCCAATGCAGAAAAACTGGTAACCGACTTTACCAATCATAAATAAGACGGATGAAGGTAGGTCTCTATTTCGGAACGTTCAATCCTATTCATATCGGGCATATGGCTATTGCAAACTATATGCTCGAATATGCCGGATTAGAGAAACTATGGTTTGTGGTTAGTCCGCAAAACCCCTTCAAAAACAAAAAACATTTACTTCAGGACTACCATCGTCTCCAGCTCGTAAGACAAGCCATAGAGGATGACTTTCGGTTTTCGGCCAGCTCCATTGAGTTTGACTTACCCAAACCTTCATATACGATTGATACTTTAACCTACCTGCACGAGAAATATCCACAGCATGAGTTTTGGTTAATCGTAGGTTCAGACAATCTCGATTCGTTTCATAAATGGAAGAATTACGAGGATTTGGTGGCCAATTATAATATTTTGGTTTATCCTAGGCCGGGTTTTAAAGGCAGCGAGTGGCTGGAGCATCCGCACGTGAATTTAGTTGAAGCTCCTCTAATGGAAATTTCAGCCTCATTTATCCGGGAGGCCATCAAGGAAGGGAGAGATATTCGGCATTTTCTCCCCTGTAAAACATGGCAATACCTGAGCGAAATGAATTTTTATAAATAACATCCCGGTCAGGTATCGTTTCAAATTTCAACTGAAAACTATTCGCTTTTAGCAACTCCAATCACACCGATTGCAACGCGTTTTCCGGCTGCTCCGGTTGGCTGCGAAACCAAATCATCCTCATCTGCATGCACAATAATTCCACGCCCCAAAATTGATTCAACGCCACTGAAAGTCATTCCGGGGTACGTAACCTCATAAATTGCTACGCCTGCTTCGTTGGCTTCCAAGTTACCTAGATCGCCCACATGACGCATTTCCCCATGTGGAGCACCGTGATCGTGACCGGTTGGGTTAAAGTGCCCTCCTGCCGATGTACCATCGGGAGCAGTTACATCGCCATACTGGTGGATATGAAATCCGTGTTTGCCCGGTGTTAATCCGCTCACCTCTGCTTTCACAACCATTCCTGCATCCGTTTTCGTAAAAGTAATTGTGCCAGTAACTTCATTCCCTGCAGTGGGTTGAAGCACACAAATAGCCTTAGTAACACCATTATCAGGTGCAGACTGCACATTGTCGGTGATTACCATACCGTGATCGTGTTCGGCTTCTGTTTTTGTCCCCGAATTACAGGCTTGTACTGCAAAAACAACGACCGCAGATAAAAAAGTCAATCTCAAAAATTTTCTGGTTTTCATCATCGTACATATTTTGTTTTACTTTTCTTATAAACTCATAACTACGCAGATTGTTTTTAGATATGCAAGTCTTTTAATAAGCAAATAATTTCAACGCAGCAGCAAGTTCACACTGACGAGCAAAACCCAAGAACCAAAGTCGATACAACTTGTTTTATAGCATGTGATAAAAGCATTACAAATATTCGAGTCCTGACTCAATAAATATAGATATTTGTATATTTGAATTCAGAATACTCCGAGTTTAATCAGCTAAGTGCAACGCATAAGCTTTTTAAACCGATGGGTTAAAGCGGAAACGATTTAGCCTCCCGATTTCGTCAGAGGGCGAATGACTTTGGAAAGGAGAAGAAAATGGCTCATATTTGATTAGTATAAATTGCCAGAAATTCCCCTTTTCATAAACAGAGAAGGGGTTTTTCATTTTTAGATTATGAAACAAAAATGGGCAAACATACTATTAATTGCAGGTTCTGGGCAAAACTCCGGGAAAACAACATTCATCTGCCAGTTGCTTGAGCAGCTGAGGCGTTTTGCGCCAATTGCCGTTAAAGTATCACATCACTTCTACGATCCAACTCCCGGTTTAAAATTGATAGCGGAAGAAGACGGCTTTCAACTTTTCGAGGAGACCAACAGAACAACGAACAAAGACAGTTCGCTTTATCTCCAACATGGAGCACTGCGGTCTTTTTACATTCAATGCAAGGATGAGAAATTACAAAGGGCATTTATATCGCTTCTTCCCTACCTGGAAGCCGATCAACCAGTTTTGATCGAATCAGCAGCTTTGCACCACATCATCGACGCCGGTCTTTTTGTACTCGTCGTCAACGAAAGTTTGAAGCCCAAACCGGCGACTGAAATTAACCGAAAAATTGCCGATGTAATTGTCGTCTCTGACGGACGGCAATTTACGCCAGCGCCGGATCAATTAATTTTTGATACAACATGGAGAAAAGAATAGGTATAAACTTACAAGAAGCACTGACACTCGCATTTGAATGTGCACATTCCCTGCCAACTGAAAAAGTTGATTACATCAGCTCTGCCGGGCGAATATTGGCAACCGATGTTTATTCTGATGTCAACATGCCGCCCTTCAATAAATCGGCTATGGATGGTTATGCTTGCAGAAAAGAAGATTTAGGCAACTGGCTTGATATGCTGGAAGTAATTCCGGCGGGGCGCTCTCCCCAATATGAAATAGCAGTTGGCAAATGCTCGAAAATAATGACAGGGGCCGAAGTTCCGGCCGGAGCCGATACGGTATTCATGATTGAACAGAGCGAAACGGATAACTTGGGACGTGTGCGTTTTACAGGCACAAAAACGAACAGTAATATTTGTCTTTTAGGTGAAGACGTAAAAACCGGCGATCGGGTTTTAAAAACTGGCACTATGCTTAAAGCACAACACATTGCGATGTTGGCTTCGGTTGGATGCACACAGCCCGAAGTTTACCACAAACCAAAGGTTGGAATTATCTCAACTGGCTCCGAATTGATTGAACCTGAAGCATTTCCACAAGCATCACAGATCCGCAACTCAAACGGTCACCAAATACGCGTGCAGGCGGCACAATGTAGTTGTAATGTGAATTATTACGGCACTGTAATGGATGATCAAGAAAGTACGCGAAAAATAATTTCCCAATCGGTCGATGAAAACGACGTTACCCTAATCTCCGGCGGTGTTTCGGTAGGCGATTTCGACTACGTTCAGCAAATCATTGAACAATTAGGCTTTGCAATCCAGTTCAATCAAATAATTGTAAAACCCGGGAAACACACCACGTTTGCAAGCAACAATAACAAATATATTATCGGGCTGCCGGGAAACCCGGTTTCGTCGTTTATTCAGTTTGATATTTTTGCAAAACCGTTCTTATACAGACTGATGAACTACACCACGCCAGATTTAAAACTACCTTTACCTTTGGCTGCCGACTACCAACGGAAAAAAGCCGACCGCGAAGAGTTTATCCCGGTCAAAATAAACGATCAAAACGAGGTTGAAACGATTCGTTATCACGGATCAGCACATATACACGCCTACCACGAAGCTTCAGGTTATATGAGTATTCCGGAAGGTATTTCTACAATTAAGAAAGGAGATACGGTATATGTTAGACCGTTATAAACGCCATATCAATTACCTGCGAATTTCTGTTACCGACCGTTGTAACCTCCGATGCACCTATTGCATGCCTGCCGACGGCGTCAAACTAATGAAGCACGACGATTTACTTTCATTTGAAGAAATTGAAAGTTTCACCCAGTTAGCAGTCGCCAAAGGCATCTCAAAAGTGCGGTTGACAGGAGGTGAGCCGTTGGTGCGAAAAAACATCGTCGAACTGGTGCAGAGACTAGCATCAATCGAAGGATTGGAAGACCTGGCATTAACAACGAACGGGATTTTACTTCCCCAATTTGCTGAAGATCTAAAAAAAGCAGGTTTGAAACGGGTCAACATTAGCTTGGATACCCTCAATGCTGATCGTTATTGCGAGATTACAAGAACCGGAAATATCAAGGACGTTTTCAAAGGAATAGAAGCTGCGCAAAAAGCAGGATTTCATCCGATCAAAATCAATATTGTGTTTTATTAGGTGAGCCCAATGATGAGGTTAACCAACTAAAACAATATTGCTCGGATCATCATTTAGATTTGCGCTTTATCCACCAGATGAACTTACAAAATGGTGAGTTCTCAAAAGTTGAAGGCGGAGAAGGCGGAAACTGCAGTCGTTGCAATCGAGTTCGATTGCTGGCTAACGGCGATGTAAAACCATGCCTTTTCAGTGATTTGGCTTACAATATCCGAGAACTGGGGCACGAACAAGCTCTGAATTTGGCCATTGGCAACAAGCCTCGATCGGGAACATTCAATAAATCAGGTGAGTTTTACAACATCGGAGGATAATACAAGTATTCAGGTTTCAGTCACAGTTAACAGTCATCAAATTTTTATGAAAAAACTAACACACATCGACGACGCGGGAAGAGCCAATATGGTTGATGTCGGGCACAAAAGCCAACAAAGCAGATCAGCCACAGCCGAAGGTTTCATCTCGTTGAATGCTGAAACGCTAAAATTAATTAGCGAAAACCAACTAAAAAAAGGGGATGTGATTACAGTGGCCGAAATTGCCGGCATTCAAGGCGCCAAGCGAACCAGTGACCTCATCCCCCTTTGCCATACGCTTCTATTGACGAAAGTAGAAGTTCATTGCGAAATTAGTGACAGCGGAATAAAAGCCACGTGTACAGCAAAATGTATCGGACAAACAGGCGTTGAGATGGAAGCTTTAACAGGCGTACAAGTTGCACTGCTTACCATTTACGACATGTGCAAAGCTGTTGATAAGGCAATGGTAATTTCAGATGTTCGCTTACTCAAAAAAACAAAAACAGACCTATAATCAAATTCAATCATGACAACCAATATTGCCATCCTTTCAGTCAATGTTTCCGAAAAAAAAGGCACAATTAAGAAGCCTGTTCCTCAAATAAAATTAACCGGAATAGGTGTTGTCGGTGATGCGCATTCGGGCAATTGGCATCGACAGGTAAGTCTGCTTGCAAAGGAAAGTATCGATAAATTTGCAATCGAAGCAGGACGACAAATCAAATTTGGAGAATTTGCCGAAAACATCACCACTGAAGGTTTACTCCTTCACACAACAAAACCGATGGATCGCTTTATTGGGGAGAACATTGAACTGGAAGTAACGCAAATCGGGAAAAAATGTCACGGCGATAACTGCAACATATTTCGGGAAGTTGGCAACTGTGTGATGCCAAAGGAAGGCATCTTTGCACGTGTAATCCGTCACGGGGAACTTAAAGCAGGAGAACAGCTTGCTTACCAACCACGAATTTTGAAAATCAAGATTATAACCATGAGCGATCGGGCAAGCCGCGGCGAGTATGATGACAAAAGCGGGCCACAAATCAAAAACCTCAGTCAAAAATATTTTGAAACGATCAATCGCAAGTTCCATTTCGAACAAACACTAATTCCCGACCAAGCTGATTTATTAAAAGCGGAAATTGAAGCTGCAGTTGATGATCAGTTTGATGTAATTTTCACAACCGGAGGAACAGGAATAGGTCCGCGTGATATCACTCCGGAAACAATACGCCCAATGCTGCACAAAGAAATCCCCGGAATTATGGAGCTCATCCGTGTAAAATACGGCATGGAAAAACCAGCAGCCTTGCTCAGCCGCGGAATCGCTGGACTAATTAAGCAAACACTCATTTATGCCATGCCGGGTAGCGTAAAAGCTGTCACTGAGTATTGCAACGAGATCTTGCCAACCATTGAACACTCTTTATACATGATCCACGGGATCGACAGTCATTAAAAAATCCCGACGAAAAATCGCCGGGATCCATGATATCATTAACTCATATTTACTGAGTTAGTGTACACCGATCGGATCTGCATTTCCATCCGGATCTCCGATTACATAGCCATCTGTTTTTACAGCACCCAACACATATGCGGAGAAGCCATTGATGTCCCGCTTAAAGTAGCATAACCACCATCTTTGTATGTGGAGTAAATACTAACCCCCGGTTCACAATAGTCAATCGGAGGATTTCCGTAATTTGAGAAATATGCAAATTCATCGCTGCTATCCATTGCCGAAACAGTGTAAATATTAGCACCGTTAGCACGTGCAGGAGAATGATTATTCGCATCATCCGACTCGTTACCGGCAGCTAAAGCGAATTTCACAGTAGCCGAAGCAGCAACAACAGCATCATCCAACGAGGTTGACACACCACCGCCTAAACTCATATTGGCAACATCTCCATTAGCCGCATTTGCATCAACATAGTCGATGCCGGCAATTACTCCAGAAGTAGTACCACTGCCACGACGGTTCAAAACTTTTACAGGAACCACAGTGGCACCTGCTGCAACTCCGACAACACCGATTTCGTTATCCAAAGCAGCAATAGTTCCGGCAACATGAGTACCGTGTCCATTCAGATCATCACCATCACGGTCTGAAGTAAAGTTAGCTGCACGTGTTTCATCGACATTCAAATCAGGATGATCAAAGTCTACACCAGTATCAATAATCCATACAGTTTTACCTGCTGCTGCGACACCTCCGTTCACGCGAGTAATCCCCCAAGGAATCGTTTGTGCCGGATCACCGGACGAATCAGTACCGGGTTTTACTTTTACCACAATTGGACTTAAAGCGATAACCTGATCTTCTTCAATGCGTGCAATAGAAGGATCACCTTCCAATTTTTTCACTTGCCCGGGAGGAAGCTTAACAGCAAACCCTTTAAGTGCTGAAGCGTAAACATATTCAATCTCTCCGTCAGTAACATCCAATTTTTTCAAAAGCTTCTCCACTGCTTCAGAAACTTTATCTTTCTTTTTTCCATAACCCAGTGTCGATGCTAATTGAGCATTCAACTCCAGATCATTTAAAGTAACAATGTAAGATGTTTTTCCGGGTGCGGCCGATTTCAAACTTGCCTCTGTTTCAACAGAATTCACATCATCAGCTGATTTTTCACAAGAATACATGACCGCTGCGCAAGCCAATACCCCGCAGACTAGTCCGAGACGTTTTAAGTTTTTCATCATTTCTAGGAATTTTGGATTAATAAAAAGTTAGTCCTCCCAAACAACTTTTTCTCTTAGTAAAAATGTAACGCACATTTGTGCCAAATGTTTTACATTCTGTTAATTTAAATTCCTACTGTACATCATTATTCTATTTTCCGTACTGACTAGGCGGAACATTGTAACGTTCTTTAAACTTTTTACTGAAGTATTTTAAGTCATTGAATCCGCATGCATAAGCTGCCTCAGAAACATTATATCCTCCGGAAACCAAGTACTGCGCTGCAATCTGTAGTTTCGTATTTCTCAAAAATTCAACGGGGCTCATACCTGTCAAACTTTTGATCTTATTGTAAAAAACAGTACGTCCTAAAGCGGTCTCTTTGACCAATGCATCAACATTGAATTCCGAATTTTGACAATTTTCCGTGATCAAATCCACTAACGATTTCAAAAACTCTTCGTCCTTATTTGTAATTTTCAGGTCGCCCGGGAACGGATTGCTCTTACTAAAGTAAGCCAACACATTCTGCCGTTGTCGAATCAAGTTCTGAACAACGCTCAGCAAATACTCCGAGTTGAAAGGCTTGATCACATATGCCTCAGCACCGGACTCAATTCCCTCAATTTGTGAATCGACGGCAGACTTGGCTGTCAACATCACCACCGGAATATGACTCAATTCAAAATCCTTCTTGATTTCACGAGTCATTTGAATTCCGTCCATCACCGGCATCATCAAATCGGTCACTATTAAATCAGGATGTTTTTCGCGCGTTAACTGCAAGCCCTGCTCACCGTTTTCAGCGTGTAAAATTTCGAAATTACCTCCTAATATTGAAGCTAGATACTGACGGATCTCAGTCTGATCCTCAACCAGCAATATCGAATACTTCTTTTTATCGGCGTTCATGTCTGTGCCATTCGCTAACTCCAAATCAGGAGTTAACTCCAGCTCGTCTGCATGCGAAATTGGTCTGATCTGATCGGCGGGTTTGTAGCTCAACTCGTCGCTCGTGAAATGCTTTTGCCCATGCTTTAAGGTTACGGTGAAGGTACTTCCCTGCCCTTCCTCACTTTGAACTTCAATGTCTCCCTTGTGCAATTTCATCAACTCGTAGGAATATGCCAGGCCAATTCCACTGCCGCTGTGCTCAGGGTTATCATCCGACAAAGCCGTAAAGCGTTGGAAAAGCATCGGCATTTTGTTTTTTGCTATTCCCTTGCCTTCGTCCGCCACGAAAATCTGCACCCGATTATTTTTCCGATCTTCTTCAATGCGAACAGAGATCCGTTTGCCACTTGGTGTAAACTTGAAAGCATTCGACAATAAATTGAATAAAACAGAGTCCATCTTTTCGGCATCAATCCAAACAGGAATTGCCTCATGCTTCTCCGGCAAGACAAAATCAATCTGTTTTTGCTCTGCCATTTGCTCGAAATTCTGACAGATGTCGCATACAAAAGACACTAAATCAACCTCTCCCAGTTTTAGTCGCATCTTCTGGTTCTGCACCTTCCGGAAATCCAGCAACTGGTTAATCAATCGCAGCATTCGCTTTCCGTTGCTACTCATTATCTCAATCGGCTGTTTGACTGATGCTGGCAACTCGCTCATTCGTTTTAAGTCTTCGAGCGGACCAAGCACTAAGGTTAACGGGGTTCTGATTTCATGCGAGATATTCGTAAAGAACTTCAATTTGATCTCATTTACTTTTCGCTCTACACGCAAATCGGTACTTAGACGATTGTATTTAATGAAGATCCGCCGCGACGTCTCACCAATAAATAACGCTAACAATACATAAGCGGCATAAGCCCAATTAGTACGCCACCAAGGAGGCAAAATTGTAATATGTAATTCACGTGGATTATCAGCCCAGGTACCATTCCAGTTTGCAGCTTTCACTTTGAATGTGTAATCGCCGGGCGCCAGGTTTGTATAAGCAGCCTTTCGCTCATTGCGAACATCGTACCATTGCTGATCAAAGCCATCCAAAGTGTAGGAATAGCGATTTTTTTGCGGATCAAAGAAACTCAATGCCGCATATTCGATACTAAAGCTTGACTGATTGTATTTCAACACCAGGTGATCTGTAAAGTTGATATGTGTTTTTAGAGGGGAGTCTTCACTTCTGTAATCCACTTCCTCGTTGAACAATGAAAAAGAGGTAAATATCACCGGAGGTTGAAACGACTGGACCTTCACTTCACTTTCCCGAACAATCAGCAATCCATCCAGTGTTCCGAACAACAGACGCCCGTCCTTCAACTTGTAACAGGTTCCCTCGGAAAAGTTACTGCACATCAAACCGTTATTCGTATCGTAGTTTTCAAAATCCTTGGTTTGAATATTATAGCGTGAAATACCATTCTCGGTACTTAACCACAGGTTTCCGTTTTTCCCTTCCAGCATTCCGAAGACAGCATCATTTATTAAGCCTTCCTGCTCACTTACATGACTGAAAATTACTTCGTCGTCGGAGTTCTGCATAATCCGGTTCAAACCTCCGCCAAACGTCCCGAGCCACATTCGGTGCGCCTCATCTTCGTACAGGTAAATCAAGTCGTTGTAGCTCATGCTTCGATCGTAATTCACATCGTAGAAGTAAGATTTGAAGCGCGGATTCGGGTCGGTTATCGGGCTTATCAACTCATTTAGACCGAAGGTTGTTGCCACCCAAACAGTTCCCCCTAAATCAACCAAAACATAACGAACCTCGTTACTCGAGAGGTTGCTGTTTGCTGTTGACACATTACGGAAACGCAAATGATCGGAAGTTGGATTGTCAATTACATCGATACCGGAACCATAAGTTCCTGCCAGGATTCGCCCCTCATGATCTTCAGTAATACAATACACATTGTCGTTTGCCAATGATTGAGGATTGCCTTCCTGGTGGCGATAGATTTGAAACGAAAGATCGGCATAATTCCGGTAGCTCTGCAACGGGCGATTACTTCGTGCTAAACCGCCACCCTTCGATCCCAGCCAAATATAGCCGAGCTTGTCCTGCAAAATCGTGTACACATTAAAGCGTCCCATTCGCCCTTGAGCCGTAGGAATACCATCATATTTATGAATAAGCTTGAACTGCGGATCGTAAACGTACAAACGCCCCGACTTTGTAGCCAACCAAATATTTTGACGGTTATCCTGAGTGATCGCCCTGATAACATTATCGCTCAGGCTCTCCACTTTCTTCTCAACTTTCAGCTGACGAAACATCGGATTGGCAGGCATCAGTTTATTGATACCACCATTAAACTGACCGGCGCCAATCCACAGCAAGCCCGATTTATCTTCTGCAACACAGTATGCAATATCCGAGCTTAGTGAATTAGGATCGTTGGGATCGTTACGATAAAAGCGAAATTCCTCCTTGTTTTCATCAAAAAGACCTAAACCGCCACCATGAGTAGCAACCCACAGATTTCCTTCGCGATCTTCAAAAAGAAACTGCCTTTGTAAATCCACCAATGATTGAATTTCCTTCGGCACTAACTGGTAAAAAACAGCCTTTGCCAAATCATATTTAATACGTGTGATTCCAAAATCATCTGTTGTTACCCACAATGCATTGTGCGAGTCTTCGTAAACATCAACTATAGTTTGTCCATCCATAAACTGCTTCACCACTTGGCCATCGGCTTTACAAATAAACAAACCGCCGGATTTTGTGCCAATTAACAGCTTACCATCGCTCCTGAGTTTTACCAGATTCACAACGTCGTTCAAGCCCGTTATTGAAAGCTTTTCCAACTTTTTCTGCTCCAAATCCATCCGCAACAAGCCATTCATTCGGGTACCGAAGTAAAGGTATTTGCCATCGGCAACGCCGCAAGTGAAACTTAGTTCTTTTGAAAAAACCTGTGTAGCTTCAGTATGGCTATCTGATTTAGTCTCCAAACTAAAATATTTCAATCCGACAGCTGTGCCAACCCAAATCCCCGAATCCTTATCGGCAATGATAAAATTAATGGCGGGGTTGGCTAAATCTCCTCCATCTTTCAAGCTTATCTCACCAACCTGATAAATATCGTTTCCCCTTTCCGGAGCCTGCAACCGATAAATACCTGCATTGTTTGTGCCCAACCAAATCTGATCGTTCAACTCCAAAAAGGAGGTCACTTGCGTATTGCGGGGATTCCCGGGCTCGGTTGTTGGCGGAAATGAATAAAACCGCTCCGTTCTTAAATCCAGGTAATGATAATGCCCGTCATGAGAAGCCAGCCAAATAAAACCCCGTTTATCCTCCCAAATTGAAACAATGCGGTTGTTTGTTAACGAATACGGATTGTTGTATTGTGTTTTGTACACTTTGAATTCATAACCATCATAACGATTCAATCCGTCCATCGTGCCAAACCACATATAGCCGCGACTGTCGCAAAAAATACTTTGAACTGAATTCTGAGAAAGTCCGTCGTTGGTATTCAATACCTCAAAACGTTCCACCTCGACAGCCCAAAGGGTGCAATGAATAAACAGGAAAAGAAGGCCAAAGAAAAGCTTTTGAAAATGCTTCACACTCATTCGTTTTAGATTTCCCAAATTTGGCAAAAAACAAGTCGTCTGCAAAAATTTGCTATGGCAAAATACAATATTCAAACCTTGTAAAGTCCTTTTCAGTAAGCGCTATCACAATGTTTTTGAATAGTGCGATAAACAATTCACCCCCCTATAACAGTCAATTTATCGCCAATAAAAGAGAGCGGGATCAATTAAGTTTGCAATCGATTGAATTCATAAAAGCAATTCAGTGACGAAAACAATTCATGTAGAACATCTTTTTACACCTATGAAATCCATTAAATTAATCATCGCAGTTGCATTCATTGCCATCTTCAGTTGGTCGGCAAAGGCCATTCAGGACGAATCGAAGTGGGCCGAGATTTACGAAATCGTAAATAATATCCAAGAACCGGTTTTTCCCGACAAAACCTTCAGCATTGTTGATTTTGGAGCTAAAGCCGATGGAACCACTTTAAACACCAAGGCTATCAATAATGCGATCATAGCATGTACCGAAGCTGGAGGTGGTACGGTATTGGTGCCGAAAGGAACATTCCTGACTGGCGCAGTTCACTTGCAGAACAACGTGAACCTGCACATTGCAGAAGGTGCATCATTGAAGTTCTCAACAAACCCCAAAGATTATTTGCCATTGGTACAAACCCGCTGGGAAGGTAACGACGTATTCAACTACTCTCCGCTGATCTATGCCAACGGTCAAAATAACATTGCCATCACTGGAAAAGGAACCGTTGACG
>QKCF01000435.1 GCA_003246935.1 Sunxiuqinia sp.
CCTGCCAATGGCAAAGCACTCAACTTCAGCAAATACAAAATTGAGATTGATCCCGTAAGTCGGGTAGATGAGTTTTTCCGGAAGGTATTCCGGAAGTAAACGTGAGTAGTGAGACTTGATTATTGAGAACTTTACTTAACTCTGAGACAAACTCTGCATCGTCGGTGGATTATATTAGAAAGCGCGGTGAGGGCATGCGCTGAGAAAATTAGAATAAGAAAGGTCGTTTGTGCCCTATATGCCTATGTGGTTTTCTACCCGGCGAAAATAAAAAAAAGCTGTGGCCCCTGACCTACAGCTTTTAACAGTTACATTGCTCCCAACGATTGGCAGAAAGCGGGAGCCAATGAAGCCAGGGATGCGCCTCGATCGGCAGCGTCTTTACGCGTCTTTACCCCGAAAACTTCGAATTACCGGCAGGTCTTCTGGCTCACCCAATTTCGGACGCCTTCCCGTTCTTCCCGATGGCAGCCGGGACGTGAACAGTGACTTATAATTTCCGAAATCTTTTTGCGGGCTTACAGCTGCGGGGACAGCTCCGGTATCACACCGGATTCCCTTTTCATCCGGACTACCAAGGCAGTCACGGAACCGATAACAACCTCAAAAATACAGAATATCACCTGACCAGCAAGTTAAATTCAACTTAATTTCCCCCGAATTTACATTCGCTTAGCCTTCGTGATTTCGCAAAACAAACTTTAACATCTCTGGCAATCCTTAAAGCATCAGCCGCCGTTTCGAACACTTGCAACTTGAAGTGCGAAACTTTAACTTTGGCAACACAAATTAATGAGCGACCCATGAAGAACATCTTCCCGATATTGATACTGATCCTTTTTATAGGCGCTACGTCCTGCACCGAAAAGGGCTATCCCAAACCAGACAACCTGCTCAGCGAAAAAAAGATGGAAAATATCCTTTACGATATCCATATGGGCGAAGCCATGTCGACCCGCCACCATTACTCTGTAGCCGACAGCCTCAAAATCGAGTCGCTTGATGTTTATCAGGGCATTCTGGAAAAATACGAATTAACGGATTCGCTGTTGGCTCAAAATATTATTTACTACTCTTCGCGGCCAAAACTGTACGAAAAGATTTACGAGAAAGTGGTTGAGCGTCTGAATCTCGAAATTGAAGACCAGAAGCAGCAAAAGAATATGAACGTCATCAAAAAAGAAGATCCCCAAGGAGAATGAAATTCTCAGCTCACTTTATCATCCCCGGCGACGGTTCAATTTTACCCAAAGGAATTGTCGATGTTGCTCCCGATGGAAGTATACAACAACTTATTGCGACCAAAGATGAGCTTCGCGAGCAGGCAGGAATGGAGTTTCACAGCGGCCTGATATGTCCGGCTTTCATCAACCTCTGGCAATACGGCAGCACTGCCGAAATCTTTGACAAACTCCCTGAGTTAATTCCTTTTCGCGACTTCGCACCAAGTAATACGGCCGATCCAAAAGCTGTTTTTAATTGGATTAAGGCGATCCAAGAGAATCTCCCAAAAAGTTCGTTACCTGATTTAATTCAATTGTTTACCATCAAGGCTGCCCACGCTTTTAATTTAAGCGAAGCCGGACTGATTCGTGTCGGTAAACGTCCGGGCTTGATTCTCATATCCGGAGTCGACTACGCGAATTTCAAACTGAAAGCGGACAGCAAACTAAAGAAGTTGGCTTAATAATGTATTCATTGTTTGACTAATCACAAACCAGCCATTCATTGCCCTGCAGATTGAGTATAAGCCGGATTTGTAACCGATTTAAAAGGGAAACCCAATATAATCCGTACTTTTGCGCGCAAACTATTTGAAATGGCCACTTTTCTTTTCGACAAAATTATCTTCGGCCCGGTGAAAAGCCGTCGCTTAGGTGTCTCACTAGGCGTTAACCTACTGCCAACCGATTCGAAAGTATGCTCCTTCGACTGCATTTACTGCGAATGTGGCTGGACTCCCCGCAAACGGGAGCAGAAAGCGGTATTACCTGCACGCGAGGTTGTTGCAGAACGCCTAGAAACACAACTGAAAAAGATGAAGGAGGCCGGCGAACTGCCCGATGTCATCACTTTTGCCGGAAATGGCGAGCCAACCCTGCATCCCGATTTTGCCGGGATCATAGACGACACTATTCGCTTGCGCGATACCTACGCCCCTGCATGCCGGGTAGCGGTGCTCTCCAACTCGACCATGCTCCACAAGGAATCAGTTTTCCAAGCCCTGTTGAAAGTCGATGATAACATTCTGAAACTGGACTCGGCTTTTGAAAAGACAGTTGAATTACTCGATTGTCCGATGGGACATTTCAAACTGGATGAAGTGATTGAACAATTGGCTCGTTTTGGAAAATCGGCAGCGATTCAAACGCTGTTTGTGCGAGGCGAATACAAAGGTGAAAAGGTAGACAACACCACGCAGGAAGAGCTGAACGCCTGGCTGGCAGCGCTGAAAAAAATAAATCCCGGGCAAGTAATGATTTACACCATTGCTCGGGACACTCCGGCTCAAGGCCTGGAAAAAATAAGTATCGATAAGTTGAACCGCATCGCCGACATGGTAAAAGCTGCCGGCTTCGACGTTCAGGTGTCGGCGTAACATAAGCTTGCACGGATCCATTCGGTTGAGCGCCCCAACCACTATACACCGACCACATAGCCTTTCAGAAACAGCTTATCATCTGAACCATCGAACCAGGCATAACAGTCGTAGGTTTTTCCCGATTTTCGAATCGTAAATCCGACCGTCCTGCCTTTCTTTAGCTTTAGCGTTAAATTGGAGTCCTTTCAAAATCCTGATACCAAGCAATAAATGATTACGTAATTTCACATCGGGGGGCGTTCGTGTCTTTCGGTGCCGGCCCAATCTCATATTTCTCCTGTACGAGGTGAATAATCTCTCAGAAAATGCCTAACTACCCTATTAGCTCACCTGAACTAACACTAACAGTAGAAAATTTAGCAATTGCTAAATTTTTGTATTAAATACTTCCCTACTATTCCGAATCTGCCAAACTTATTTTTACCAGAATTGTAATGAATTGCCCCAACCAGATACCTATAGCTCAAACAAACTCGGACACGCTATGAAAAATATGAACATGCACAAATCAGGCATGCTTGCCCTGTTGTTAATTCTATTCTGCTTAACCACGGTAGCGCAACAACGCAACCGCTCAGAAATTGAGGACAAATACAAATGGAATTTAACAGACATTTACCAGTCGGACGAAGCATGGCGCTCGGCCAGGGAAGATGTGTCGAAAAAAATTGAAACGGTCGAATCCTTCAAGGGAACCATCATGCAATCGCCGGAGAACTTGCTAAAGATGTTACAGTTTAACAGCGAATTGTCGAAGGAGGCAATCAAACTTTCCATATACGCCAGTATGAACTCAGATCTGGACACACGCGATTCCGAATACAACGGCATGCAACAAGAGCTTCGTCACTTATTTTCTTCGTTCGGAGCTAAAGCTGCATTTATCGAACCTGAAATTCTAAAATCGGATTGGGCTACAGTCGAGGATTTTATCAAACAAGAGCCCAAGCTGGAAATATATCACATGCCTTTAGCCAATATGTTCCGTACCAAAGCTCACTCACTAAGTGAGCCGGAAGAGCGCATTATGGCATTAAGCGGAAACATTACAGGAACCGCTTCATCGGTTTATAATACCTTCCGTAATGCGGAAATGCCTGCCCCCGAAGTTACCCTGTCGGACGGCAATAAAGTGCTTGTTACCAGCTCGGAATACAGTCGCTTTCGTGCCTCGGCTAACCGCGCTGACCGCCAGATTGTATTTGAAGCCTACTGGAACAATTTTGCAAATTTCAAGGCTAGTTACGGCGAAATGCTCAGCGGCAATGTGAAATCGGATATGTTCCGTGCGCAGGCCCGTCACTACGACTCGTCTTTGCAAGCTGCTTTATATCCAAACAATATCCCGGTCGAAGTTTATCATGCCTTGATTGACAATGTCAACAAGAACCTACCGGCTTTCCACCGTTACCTGGAGATCAAAAAACGGATGCTTGGTGTCGACACCTTGAAATACCTGGATCTGTACGCTCCGACTGTTAAAAACGTTGATCTTACTTATTCGTATGACGAGGGGACAAAATTGGTTATTGATGCACTAAAACCACTTGGTAAAGAATATGTATCGACAGTTGAAAAAGCCATCGACGAACGCTGGATCGACGTATATCCAACACCGGGAAAAGTAACCGGAGCTTATTCAAACGGGGCTTTCTACGAAGGACATCCTTTCATCCTGTTGAACTACAACGACCTATACAACGACGTTAGCACACTGGCACATGAGCTGGGACATACTATGCAAAGTTATTTCAGCAACAAAAACCAGCCATTTCCTACTTCAGATTATGCCATTTTTGTCGCCGAGGTTGCTTCAACCTTCAACGAGGTGCTGCTCTTCAACTACATGATCAAAAATGTAAAAGATGACGACGTAAAACTGTCATTGCTGATGAACTGGCTGGATGGTTTCCGCGGCACCCTTTTCCGCCAGACCCAATTTGCCGAGTTCGAACTGAAAATTCATGAAGAAGCAGAGCAAGGCAAACCGCTTACCGGCGACTCATTCTCTGATATCTACAGCGACATTGTAAAACGCTACTACGGACACGACCAGAACATTTGTTATGTCGATGACTATATCAACATGGAGTGGGCTTATATTCCGCACTTCTACTACAATTACTACGTGTACCAATACAGCACTTCATTCACTGCTTCAATTTCGTTGGCCGAGAAAGTGATGAGCGGCGATAAAAAAGCACTGGGAGATTATATGGCTTTCCTTTCGGCCGGTAGCTCCGACTACCCAATTGAATTGCTGAAGAAGGCCGGTGTTGACATGACTTCCGCCGAGCCCTTTGAAAAAGCAATTGCAGCGATGAATAAGGTGATGGACGAAATTGAAAACATCCTGAATAAAAAAGGGTTATAACAGCCCACGATACTGATATGCAACTGGAGACTGCCCTAACCGGCAGTCTTCTTTTATTAAAGATTTTTTAAACTACCTGGGAAAAATGAAATCCAGTCCTCAAATTTAAACCGTCACTCCTAACTCTGTGTAAAACAAGAAACAACAACACATTATACCATTAGATCATTCCATATGGTCGTATGCTATATTGAATCATAAGTTGGATCGATACTTTTTTTATCAACAGCAAGCTTATTCCCACTCAATACCGCCAAATAAAACATTATTAATTCCTTACATTTACATCTAATAAATTGCGAGATACATCACATAATCACACACTGTAAGGGAATATGAAAAAACCACTGTTCAAACTGGTAGTTGCAGCAATTTGTCTGCTCACAGCTTATTCATGCAGCAAAGAGAACGCCGGGCAATTTAAAATGACTATTCAACCTGACGCTTCGACCGGAAAAGACGTTTCAATCTATAGCTTAGGAACATCAATTAGCGGAAGTACAGACTACATGTGGGCTGCGGCCTGGACATGGAATGCCAGAGAAGGATACGTACGTATGCTCATTGATTTCGACTTGAGCTATATCCCTTCATCCGCCAAAATTGAAGATGCCAAATTATCGCTTTACGGTAAGGCGGAAGCGCCTAACCAACATTCTCCGCTATCCGGATCCAACGCATGCTGGATTGAACGGATTACTCAAAGCTGGGACGAGTCTACAATTAACTGGTCTAATCAGCCAGCTACCGCAGAGGAAAATCGAGTAGAAATTGAGGAATCTGTTACGGCGGATGAAAATTATACTGACATTGATGTAACCGCGCTCGTGCAGGATATGGTTACAAAAGGAAGCTATGGGTTTATGATCAAGCTGGAAACAGAAGAGGCCTATCGCATGATGTGCTTCGCAACAAGCGAAAATGCCGATGAAAGTTTACGCCCTAAGCTAGTTATTTACTTTTCAGAATAATACAGAATTACTACACCATAGATAATTAAATCCAATCAGATCACTGGTTGGATTTTCTTTTTAAATCAAGTGCCAAGAAATCTGTTCTCCGGAATCATAAAGAAAGCTTTATTTTTAGAGAGCTAATTCAAGTCAAATCCATCAATCTCAATTTCAGACCATGAAGTAC
>QKCF01000072.1 GCA_003246935.1 Sunxiuqinia sp.
GAGCGTTTTTGTTTCATCCCAATAACCACTGTTGTATGAAGGTTGTCCACAGCAGGTTTGTTCCGGATTGTAGTTTGCTTTGATTCCGGCCTTTTCTAAAACCTTGATCACATTAAATGCAGTTTGTGGATAAAACTGGTCGATAAAGCATGGGATAAATAAGTCAACTGTCATGATTGGCAAAAAAATTTTTGCAAAGATGGTTCAATTAGGGGCAAAAAAAAAGTGATCAGAAGATCACTTTTCAATATTTAAATCTTTTTTGTTATTGCGCCGGCTGAACACCTTCGCTGGTCATAATAATCCGCTTAATCGTGCCGTCTGCGTTGTAGTGCAGTTCATCGATGCATACCGAACGGCGGAAACTTTGGCCGTTCGGTTGGATGCCTCCGTTATGATATATGAAATAGGTTTTTCCTTTGTAGTCGATAATTGCCTGGTGATTGGTGTTGCAATTACCTGCCAGTTCGTTTAATATACCTTTGAATTCCCAAGGACCTTCAATGCTTTTGCTCATTGCATATGCCGTTTTTTCAGGGAATTGATAGGCATATGAGAGGTAGTAATTATCGCCATGTTTGTGAATCCATGGTGCTTCGGTGTAGTTTGGTAAATCAACGGTGTGAATTGGACCATCCAATTCAATCATATTGTCCTTAAGTTTTGCCCAGTAGCATTTTGTATTTCCCCAGTAAAGGTACGCTTGTCTGTTGTCGTCAATCCATACTGTTGGATCGATATCATCCCAGCTGATTGGTGTTTCAGTGGTCATGTCGTTTGTAATAAGCGCTTTTCCCAAGGCATCTTTAAAAGGACCAATCGGGCTGTCAGATACGGCTACACCAATTGCTTTTCCATGAATAGTGGCATGTGTTGTGGTGATGTACCAGTAAAATTTTCCACCTTTTTCAATGACCTGTGCTGCCCAGGCATCATCTGCTGCCCATTTGAAATCAGATACCTTTAGAGGGACAGGATGCTCTGTCCAGTTTACCATGTCGGTAGACGAATACACAAGCCATTCGTGCATTTCGTAAAAGTTACGTTCTGTTGGGCATTCGTCAAGTCCTGCATAAAGGTAAACAGTGTCGTTATATACCATGGCGGCAGGATCGGCGGTGTATTTGTCAGTGATAATCGGGTTTTGTGCTTCTGCTTTCTGTTGAAGTAACACGATTGATGAAAGAGTGAAGAACAGTAATAGGAGATGATTTCGTTTCATAGTTATGATAGTATTAGATAGTTTTAAAAGTAAAAAATACTTTTATGCAATTATAGAAAATTTATCCCAGATTTTAGGGGTGCTATGAGCAGAAATGTTTGAAATAAGATGGAAATGACAACAAGGGAGGAGAAACAAAAAAGCTGCCCTATTGGACAGCTTTGCACGGGAGGAGCGACTCGAACGCCCGACACCTGGTTTTGGAGACCAGTGCTCTACCAACTGAGCTACACCCGTTTCTCAATTGCGAGTGCAAATATAATAATTAGATTTTAACTACCTAATAATATTTTCAGGGCTTGCGCCGGATTTCGTGCGGAGTAACGGTTAATGGTTTGAATTTCAATTGAGATTTTTCGAAAAAAAAATATTGGATTATTGTTATTTTTCGGAGGAAAGCCTGTCTACTGGATGATTTCAGTAGATCGAAAGAGGGGGGGGCTCGGTTCGTCGGGTGAGAAAACGGCCGCATTACTTCGTATTTGTTTTTGAAGACAAATAAGTATTACTATTTTTGCTTTGGTCATTAGACGACTACTATTAACTACTAATTACGAAAAAAAATGAAACGATTGACTCGGATGACTGTTAACGCAGTCGTTGGCTTATTAGCCTGTGCTTTGTTCGCTTTCAGCTCGTGCCAAGAAAAGAAAGCGATGAGCGCAAACATCTTCCCGGACGGGACTCCAATTCCAGAATGGTTTTTAGATACAGTAAAAATTGATCCTGTAACCTTTGGCAAATGGTATTCGATTGCCGAGTACGGAGCTGTTGCTGATGATTCAACCATGAATACTGAAGCGATCCAGAATTTAATTGATACGGTTTCAGCAGCTGGCGGCGGCGTTATTGTCGTTCCGGAAGGGACTTTTAAAAGTGGTGCGATTTTCTTTAAGCCAGGAACTCACCTGCACGTGCAAAAAGGTGGCGTGTTGAAAGGTTCTGATGATATTTCGGACTATCCAATTATGCCATCTCGTATGGAAGGACAAAATCTGGATTATTTCCCGGCCTTGGTTAATGCATACGACGTTGATGGATTTACCATCACCGGTGAAGGAACAATCGATGGTAACGGGTTAAAATATTGGGAAGCATTCTGGCAACGTCGTAAAGAGAATCCTAAATGTACAAACCTGGAAGTTTCTCGCCCTCGTCTGGTATTCATCTGGGGCTGCGATAACATTCAACTGCAAGATGTGAAATTGCATAATTCAGGATTCTGGACTACTCATCTATATCAATGTAATTACGCGAAACTCCTGAATCTGGATATTTTTGCTCCGAAAGAACCGGTGCCGGCTCCGAGTTCTGATGCTTTGGACTTAGATGTGTGTTCGAATGTTTTGGTGAGAGGTTGTTATATGTCGGTTAACGATGATGCGATTGCCATGAAAGGTGGTAAAGGCCCATGGGCTGATCAGGATCCGAACAACGGCCCGAACGAAAATATTTTGATCGAGAATAACACTTACGGTTTTTGCCATTCAACGTTTACTTGCGGTAGCGAGTCGTTGCATACCAGAAATGTGCTGGTGCGTAATTGTACTGTTGAAGGTGTTAGTCGTGTTATTTTCCTAAAAATGCGTCCGGATACTCCTCAAAAATACGAGTACATCACCCTAGATGGTATTTCAGGAACAGCACGCACCGGAATCTACATTCGTCCTTGGCGACAATTCTTTGATTTACAAGGGCGTGAAACGCCTCCCATTTCCTCTTCCGAAAATATTACCTTCCGTAATTTTAACTTGAAGTGTGATAAATTCACGGAAGTTGGTATTACCGAATATGATCGTTTGGAGAACATTACGTTTGAAGATATGACGATTGAAGCGGGGAGTGCAACCTTGGATACTTCGTTAATCAAAAACTTAGTTGTGAAAAATGTAATGGTGAACGGAGAGCCGTTTTTGCAATAGATAAATAATCGGAAAAGATACATGACGAAAAAGCCGACTTAATCCAAAGTCGGCTTTTTTATTTATTCGTATTTCAAGGTAAAAGTGATAAGCTTATCGTCGTGTTTTATCCCATACTTTTCGCCAGATGATAACGAGCGGTTTTAGAGCTAAATTGAAAGCCTTTAGAATATCAGCATAATTGTAAGGGATGTCGCTTTTTCTTCTTCAGGGGGTCTAAAAATTAGTGTTAGGATTCCGAATCCTCATTTGACTCTAACGGTGATCCTGAACTTGGCATTGGTAGGTTTTCTAAAACAAAAAAACCGAAGCGTTTTCTGCTTCGGTTTTCAGCGGAGAGAGAGGGATTCGAACCCCCGGATCCGTGAAGATCAACGGTTTTCAAGACCGCCGCATTCGACCACTCTGCCATCTCTCCGTGATTGTGGCGACAAAAGTATACGATTTTTTTAAAGTTCAAAAATATCGACGAAAAAAATTGAAAGAAAATTTCAATGCCTGTTTTGCTCCTCAATTCCTCCTTTTTGCAGGAACGTTCATCAACGTATATAAAACAAAAAAACCGAAGTAGAAATACTTCGGTTTTCAGCGGAGAGAGAGGGATTCGAACCCCCGGATCCGTGAAGATCAACGGTTTTCAAGACCGCCGCATTCGACCACTCTGCCATCTCTCCGTGATTGTGGCGACAAAAGTATACGATTTTTTTTAAGCACAAAAATTTTCAAAAAAAAAATCACTTTAATCTTGAAGAAAAAAAATCAAAATTGGTTTGCATATTTAAATGTTATTTTAGAATTTTATAAAACCCTAAAGGGAACCTTCTTCAAAGTATTGATTTTACTGATGTTTCAGAAAAAATCGAAAATATTTTCCGAAGGATAATAGACACTATGTCAATAAACAAATAATAGTAATCAGTTTATTTTTTAACCCTAAACATGTTTTCCTATGAACAAAGCTCAATTAATTGACGCCATTTCTGAAAAGGCTGGTTTGACTAAGGCAGATTCAAAGAAAGCTCTCGATGCATTCATCGCAGCTACAACTGATGCTTTAAAGGATGGTGATCGCGTTGCCTTAATTGGTTTCGGATCATTCTCAGTATCAACACGCAGTGCCAGAACAGGAAGAAATCCACAATCAGGTGCACCTATTGAAATTCCTGAAAAGAAAGTTGTAAAATTCAAACCAGGTGCAGAATTAGAAGACGCGATCTAGACTTTTTAGATAGAAAGAGATTGGAAAGGGAGGCTATTTAGCTTCCCTTTCTTATTTTTGTCAATTCAAAAAGCTATTCTTTAAAATGGATTTTCAACTAGTTAACTATCTTTCTGAATTTATCACCGCCGATCGTAATGAATTGTTTGACCGTATTCTTGAACAGCGAACCCGCTATTTGACGATTGTTCTCGAGAATATTTTTCAGCCGCAAAACGCCAGTGCAGCGATGCGCTCGGTCGATTGTTTCGGTTTGCAGGACGCACATGTCATTGAAAACAGCAATACGTTTGAGGTTGATCGCGAAGTTGCAATGGGCTCAACTAAGTGGCTGGATGTAAAGAGGTATAATAAGAGTAAGGATAATAGCTTGGAGGCTATTAAAAAGTTGCGTGCTCAGGGCTACCGTATTGTGGCAACTACTCCACACGAGGGTGATACCAACTTGGCAGATTTTGATTTGAGAAAAGGAAAGGCGGCTTTTGTTTTTGGAACCGAATTAACAGGAATATCTGATGTTGTGAAGAACGAAGCCGACGAGTTTCTGAAAATTCCGATGCACGGTTTTACCGAAAGCTTCAACATTTCGGTTTCGGCAGCTGTTATTTTGCATCATCTGACCTGGAAATTACGGAATGATCCGACAATTGACTGGAGGTTGACAGAAGTAGAGAAAGCTGAAATAAAGTTGAGCTGGCTTCGGCGTAGCATAAAGTCTTCTGATTTGATCGAAGAAGAATATCGTCAAAAATTCGCTCACCTATAGATTTCCTCTCAGAATATAAAAAACATGTATCAGGAATTTTAGAATTTCGAATATGAACGTATTTGTTGAAAAATTTGCAGACATCAAGATATTGCGTTATGAGTTGCCTGGCTTTGAAAGCCTGAGCCTGAAGCAAAAGCAATACATTTACTATTTGAGTCAAGCAGCCCTGTGTGGTCGCGATATTTTATTCGATCAGAATAACTGCTGGAACTTGAAAATTCGCTCATTGCTTGAAACTGTATATAAAACGTACGATGGTGATCGCACTACCGAGGATTTCATCGCTTTTCATCTTTACCTGAAGAAAGTTTGGTTTGGCAATGGAATTCATCACCATTATTCAACCGATAAATTTGTTCCTGGATTGAACCGCGAAGCGTTTGATGGGCTGCTGAAATCTGCAGATTTGAGTACGATTGCATTTAAGGACGAGCTGCCCCATATTCTGGATGTGATTTTCAATCCTGCAACTGCAGCTAAGCGAATTAGCTTGGATGATAATCAGGATTTGCTGAAAGCATCAGCGATGAACTATTACCAGGAGGTTCTGCAAGAAGAGGCTGAGCGATATTACGAGGAGAAGCGCAAAGAAGGTGGAAAGCATGCACCTTCATTCGGATTGAATTCAACTCTGGTAAAAGAGGGTGGTGAGCTAACGGAAGATATTTGGTGTGTGAACGGCAAATATGGAA
>QKCF01000468.1 GCA_003246935.1 Sunxiuqinia sp.
TACCAGCATGATCCCGCCCATTGAGGCATGGTGTTGGTTTCGCGACGACCTTTGCGTCCGTTTTTGTCAACAACAGTCAGCCAGTCTCCTGCATTAGCTAGTGGTGATTCGCCACCCTCTCCCGGTTCAAATTTTTCGAGATCAGGCAAGGTAACAGGCAGATCTTCTTCAACCAACTCAATTTCACCATCTTCCCAGTGGATAACAGGGAAAGGTTCGCCCCAGTAGCGCTGACGGCTAAATAACCAGTCACGCAATTTGAAGTTTACGGTTGCTTTTCCAATGCCTTTTTCTTCAAGCCAGCTGATTACTTTGGCAATACCGTCTTTTTTATTTAGTCCGTTGATGTCGATTCCACTTGCGTCGCTTGCAGAGTTGATATAAGCTCCGTCTTCAGTCCAGCAAGCTTTGCCTGCCAATACTTTTTCGCGGGTTTCTTCATCAGCTTCTTTCGGGTCGAGAATGCAAATAATCGGAATTTCGAACTTTTCGGCAAACTCGAAGTCGCGGGTATCGTGTGCCGGAACAGCCATAATCGCTCCTGTTCCGTAGCCCATTAATACGTAGTCGGCAACCCATACCGGAATTTGTGTGCCGTTGATCGGGTTGATGGCATAGCGGCCTGTAAATACCCCGGTTTTATCTTTGTTTAATTCTGTACGATCCAGATCAGACTTCAATGAAGCTGCTTTGATGTACTCTTCAACTTCAGCTTTCTTTTCTGCAACTACGATTTCGCTCATCATTGGGTGCTCCGGAGAGATTACCATGTAAGTAGCACCAAACAGTGTGTCAGGGCGAGTTGTATATACACGCAGTTTTTGCTCAACGCCTTCCAGTGTGAAGTCGACTTCAGCACCGGTTGATTTGCCGATCCAGTTTTTCTGCATGTCTTTTACGCCTTCCGGCCAATCCAGTTCATCTAGACCTTCAAGCAAACGTTGTGCATAATGAGGAATGCGAAGCAACCATTGTTTCAGGTTTTTGCGGTTTACCTGGTGGCCGCATTTTTCGTGCGATCCGTCAGTTAAAACTTCCTCGTTGGCACAAACTGTTTTACAGTTCGGGCACCACCATACCTGTGCATTATCGTAATAAGCCAGACGTTTTTTGCTGATGTATTCTTTTACTGCAGCATCACCTTCAGCTTTTACCTCTTCCGGAATTGGGAGCTCACTGATTGGACGACCTTTTCCTTGTTCTGCGTCGAACCAGGTATTATATAACTTGGTAAAGATCCATTGAGTCCATTTGAAATATTTCGGGTCGGTTGTATTGATTTCACGATCCCAGTCATAACTCAATCCTAATGTTTTAATCTGACGACGGAAGTTGTCGCAGTTTTTCTGGGTTGTAATGGCTGGGTGAGTACCCGTTTGAATAGCATATTGCTCAGCTGGTAACCCAAAAGCATCCCATCCCATTGGGTGAAGAACATTGAAACCTTTCATTCTTTTATAACGGCTGATGATATCAGTCGCGGTGTATCCTTCGGGGTGACCGACGTGTAATCCCGCTCCTGACGGATAAGGGAACATGTCAAGTATATAATATTTTGGCTTCGAAAAGTCATTTTCGGTTTTGAAGGTTTTGTGTTCCTCCCAGTAGGCCTGCCACTTAGGCTCAATTTCCCAGAATTTGTATTCCATGGTAATGGTTGATTTTAAGCATTCTAAAACTGAGGCGCAAAGATAGAAAAAAGTAAGCATAGTGCATGGAATTCTTTTTGACTAAAAAGCATAAGGAATCATGATTGTAGTTAACAGCATTTATGCTTAAATTTAGGTTTAACGAAGCTTAATAACCTGTGGTTATTGTCAGGATTACATAAAAGTAACTTTGTCATTGGAGTCTGAAATAAATGTTAATTTATTGAGAATAAACTCAAAATATCACTTGGGGAAGGAGCGTCGTTTAGATATAGCCTTTTAAATTTAGGATTTGCAATCAATGAATTACGTTACTGGAAAATTGTTATAGTTATGAGTCTAAAGAAACAAATGTTAAAATCGAAGCCGGTTTGTAAGGTTACATTCCGTGTATCTAAAGAAATGGCAGCCGACGCCGAATCGGTTACCGTAGTTGGTGACTTTAATAATTGGGATCCGATTGAAACCCCAATGAGTAAGTTGAAAAGTGGTGAATTTACCTGTTTGATGGAATTAGAAGCCGGTAAATCCTATGAATTCCGTTATTTGGTTGGCGGAGAGGAATGGTATAACGATCCCGAGGCTGATGGTTATGCTGCGAATAAGTTCGGCGGCGAAAACAGCATTGTGGCCGTTTAAAATTCTACTTATAAAGAAAGAGAAGGCTATTTGTTTCTTGGGAAGCAGGTAGCCTCTTTTTTTGTCGTAAAAGAAGGCCTTGTCGGGTATCAGCTTTTTTTTCGTCCCGGTATGAAATGCAGGACAATGTGGTTATCTTTGATAAGAACGAACTTATGAAATGAAAGTCGAAGAACTAATAGACCAGTTACTGATCATCCGGGATGCAATACTCAATGCAGAAAAACAGTGCGAGCAATTAATCGGTTCGGTCCATCCGAATTACAAATATTCAGCCCGGAACTTTGTGCGCTACCTTGCCTTGCGAACATTTGAGTTGCGTCCCATTCAAGAAGAGCTTTCCGCAATGGGACTATCTTCTATTGGCCATTCAGAACGGTATGTGTTGGCCAATGTTGAGAATATTTTGTACTTCCTGCATCTGTACCTTGGAAAACATTTCCAGGGCCACTTCGATTTGGGCGAGCATCCGGTAAACTATTTTAAGAGTGCTGCTGTACTCGACGAAAATACGGAACGTTTGCTGGGGAAATCAAACCAGTCGTTTCATACCCGCGTGATGGTTACCTTACCAACTAATGCAGCAGATGATATTCAGCTGATACATGACTTGCTGGATGCCGGGATGGAGAATGCACGGATTAACTGCAGTCACGATTCACAGGCGGTTTGGCTGAAGATGGCTCAGAATGTCCGAAGGGCAGCAGTGGAATCAAACCGGGATTGCAAAATTTATATGGATCTGCCCGGACCGAAGCTACGCATAGGTACTATTTCTCGATTAGGGGAAAATGGAAAAACAAAGGACTTTGTTCGGATTGAGATGGGGGACCACTTGAGGGTATGGAGAAGTAGCGGGTTGATTATTGGTGCTGGGTTTTCAAACAGTGATAGCGAACGTCATATTCCGGTTTCTATCGGATCGATTGTAGATGATGTGAAAGCCGGAGAGCATATTTGGTTTGATGACGGAAAAATCGGTGGAATTATTGAATCGGTTGAGGCTGATTCGTTCCTGTTGAAGATCACCCGGGCCAAACCGGGAGGCGTGAAGCTGCGATCGGAGAAAGGGATTAACCTGCCCGACACCAAATTGAACCTGCCGTCACTTCCGGATGAAGACCTGAAAAACCTTCCTTTTATTGTGCAGCATGCCGATTTGTTGGGATATTCGTTTGTACGCACTGCTTCGGATGTCGATTTTCTGCAGCAAAAACTTCGGGAGCTTGGCCGTGAGGATATTGGTATTGTATTGAAAATTGAGACGCAGGAAGCTTTTTACAATGTGCCCGAACTTCTGTTCACAGCCATGCGGAGTCCGAATGTCGGGCTGATGATTGCCCGTGGCGATTTAGCAGTAGAACTTGGACCTGAGCGTATTTCGGAAGTGCAGGAAATGCTGCTTTGGTTGTGTGAGGCGGCTTTCATTCCAAACATTTGGGCAACGCAAGTGTTGGAACGATTGGCTAAAGAAGGTATTGCTACCCGTTCTGAGATTACGGATGCCTCGATGTCGTCACGTTCCGAATGTGTGATGCTGAATAAAGGCGAACACATCGTGGAAACGGTTCGGATTTTGTCGGATATTTTGGGGCGTATGGAAGCCCATCAATATAAAAAGAAAGGAACGCTTCGACCATTGAATGTCGCTTCACGGTTTTTTAGCCGGAATTAACATTCGTGTTCTACACCTGAAAAGTGATCGATTATGCAACAGCCCATCCTGAAAGACAAAAATTTGCACCTTATTTTTTGTGTTACACTTATTGCCGTGATGGGCGTTGCCAGTATTACGCCTGCTTTCCCCGAGGTTATTCGATATTTTAAGATCACGGCTCACCAGGTTGGATGGCTCATTGTAGCCTTCACGGCCCCCGGAATTGTATTAACGCCTTTGACCGGTGTTTTGGCCGATCGCTTGGGCCGGAAGGTTATCTTGATTCCTTCGTTGATCGTATTTGGAGCTGCTGGGCTGGCTTGTTTTTTTGTTCGCGATTTTTATTGGTTGTTGGTCATGCGGTTTGTACAGGGGGTTGGCGCGAGTAGTCTGGCAAGTATCAATATTACGCTGATTGGTGATCTGTTTAACGGGGAACAACGGGTTGCGGCCATGGGCTATAATGCCAGTGTTCTGAGTATAGGTACGGCATCGTATCCGGCTCTGGGCGGATTGCTGACAGCGTTAGGCTGGCAGTTTGTTTTCCTGTTACCTGTTTTCGCTGTTCCTTTGGCGGTGGTTGTCTTACTGAAACTTAATAATCCGGAACCTTCAATTAAGACCGGTTTGAAGGTTTATTTCGCAAATGTTCTGACAACCGTAAATCGGAAGATTGTTTGGGGATTGTTTGGGGCCAATGTTTTACTTTTTGTGATATTGTACGGTGCTTACCTCACTTATTTCCCCCTGCTGCTCGAAACGCGCATGCATGCCGGATCGGTAGTGATCGGGTTGACCATGTCGCTGATGTCTGCAGTTACTGCAATTACCTCGTTTCAGATGCCCTTAATTAATAAACATCTGAAAGCTAAAACGCAGATGTTGGCGGCGGTTATATGTTATTTCATAGCGCTGTTCCTGCTGAGTCAGGCATTTCGCTGGTTTGGGATCGTTGGTGGTCTGGCGCTTTTTGGTTTAGGACACGGGATGCTGATACCGGCGATTCAGAATATGTTGGTTGGCCTGGCATCGATTCGTGAGCGGGCTGCCTTTATGTCGCTCAACTCCATGGTGCTGCGCTTGGGGCAAACCATTGGGCCGCTTTTTATCGGTATTTTTTATGCTTTCGGGGGAATAACAATGGCATTTTATGGTGGAGCATTAACAGCGGTTGTCATGTTTTTGCTCATCCTTTTTATGGTCAACCCGCAAGCATTAAAGCCAAGTTGACGCTTTGTTTATTTTCCGTTCTCTGTCCCAAAAAGATTGTTCCCTGTGTCAGTTTAGGTTGTCCTGTATGGTTTTTTGTCGTCCTGTGCGATTTTAGACGTTCCGGTGCGGTTTTTTGTGTCCCAGTGGATATTTTTTGACTTCAGGGCGGTTTTTTGCTTCCCAGTGCGCATTTTTGTCAGTCCAGTGGCGCTGGAACGACAAAATGCTCGCTGGAACGTTTATTTTAACACTGGAAGGAGCAAAATGGTACTGGAGGGGTTATTTCTTGGCAGGGCGGTTTATCAACCCGCAGGATAGCTTTTTCTTGAGCAGGGCGCCTTCAAAGATAATAGGGATTGTTCTGCAGCGAGAAAGGGGTTTATTCAACCAGTTTCATGATTCTGCTCTTCCGTCCGATACTATAATTAATGATGACGAGTGAAATACAGGAAGCGATAATGACGATTGCGCCCGCCGACTCGGTCATTGTGAATTGCTCCTGGAAAATGAAATAGCCCGAAAGCAGGTTAAGCACCGGAACCAGGGATTGAAAAAGCGATCCGGTTGCCACATTTACATAGCGGTATCCTTCGGTCATGGCTAATTGTCCCAGTGTTGCTACCAGGCCGAGTATGATGAGAATTGTCAAATCGAACGAATT
>QKCF01000470.1 GCA_003246935.1 Sunxiuqinia sp.
TAACGTTTCTTTTGATGTTGAAAGCCGCGAATTTAACGGTCGTTGGTATCACAACATTAATGCGTGGAAAATTGATACAGTAAGTGGCGAAGCAGGTGCAGTACCTCCGCCATTCTCAATGGACGATGTTCCGCCAGAACCTGCAGAAGGTGATGACTTGCCCTTCTAACAACAGCATACAAAAAGAGCGACTTCACCAGAAGCCGCTCTTCTTTTTTATATTTTTCGCTGCTTGATACGATGACTTAACAGCCGATCCAAAATCAACAACACGGCAATTCCCATCAACGCGAAAATCAGCACAGAAGGAATCTGGGTAAACCAACCAACAACCTCTTTATTGGCTTCGTTAAATACCTCCAGGTTGGCATTAGGCAATTTATCCAACAAGCCAGGTGCTTCATTTTCCGGTTTAGCCGAACCGTCGAGCAATAAAACAACCGATACAAACACAGCAAAAATGCTCAGGAAAATCGTTAAAAACCATTTCCCAAAAACCGGCTTGTACTCAAATTTTGGCAAGGCATGAATTTGATCCATCACCCTCGTCGAAAAATTAACCGGAGCTCTCTGTGGCCGGTAATTCTGCATTAATTCCCTGAATTGTTGATCTTGCTTATTCATGATCGTACTCTTTAAACCGTATTAAAAATACCTTCCTCATAACTTTGGTACAATAAATCGTACATCTTTTTACGAGCCCGGTGAATTTTCACCTTTACGTTGCTCTCTGTTAAACCCGTGATATGGCTAATCTCCTCCACCTTCTGCTCCTCGTAATAATACAAGGTGATTAGAACTTGCTCCAACACGGGAAGCTTTTCCATGGCTTCCTGAAGTAACTTTGCCACCAGTGCCTTATCCATCTCCATTAACTGTTCGTTTAAACGAGCCTCATCCCTATCCGACAATTGCTGCTCATCCATTGACCGTACTTCCAGTTTTCGCTTCCGCATTAAACTTATGCAGCCATTGTAAGTGATACGATACAACCAGGTGGAAAACTTGGACTGCTGCCGGTACGAAGTCAACGACCGATAAGCCTTCACAAAACTATCCTGAGCCATCTCTTCCGCGTCCTCCTCGTTACGGAGCATTTTTAACGCCAGCCCGTAAACCATATCCTGGTACCGATCGACCAGGTATGAAAACGACGCCACGTCGCCCTCAAGAACCTTGGCTATGTAAAAACTGTCATCCGTTTGATTCATACACCCGATATGACGCCTATCAATCAACTTGGTTACAAAATATTTATGAAAATATCATCCCGTAAAGAATTAGTAGCCCATCATCCATGCTTACAATATAACAGTTTGATAGGTTTTCAAAAACACATGTTCTGCGAAATAATTCACGATGGTTGTAACCGAACCGAACTAGCTGCGTCATAAGGACGAACTTGAAAATATTAACCATCAAAAAAATAGAAAGCCATGTTAGAAGACATCTTAATCCCGATTAGTTTCTTTGCCTTCGTATTTGCAACATTCTATATTTATATTTCAACACGAAATAAAGAACGAATGGCAATGATCGAAAAAGGAGCCGACCCAACTCTTTTTAAGACAAAAGCTCCTAATGCAATGTTCTTTACACTGAAAGCAGGCCTGTTGTTTATAGGTGTTGCCCTTGGAGTACTCTTTGGAAACCTTTTAGCTAACGCAGCAGGTATGGAAGAAGGCCCGGCTTATGTATCCATGATCTTCCTTTTCGGAGGTATTGGACTAGTTGTGGGCTATGTATTTCAATCAAAGAAAACAGAATAAGAAAGTCAATAATTTAGTTGCAGAAGCCATCCTTGGGGTGGCTTTATTTATGCCTACTCATTATTCATTCGAAGTTAATATAGTATCACAATGATTCAGTATTCCCCAAAATGACTTTAAAAAAAGAGCTTACCTCATTCGAGATAAGCTCTTGCGGTGCGGACGGGATTCGAACCCGCGACCCCCGGCGTGACAGGCCGATATTCTAACCAGCTGAACTACCGCACCAATAAGTGCTTTTAATCATCGATATGCGGTGCGGACGGGATTCGAACCCGCGACCCCCGGCGTGACAGGCCGATATTCTAACCAGCTGAACTACCGCACCAAAATTGGTTTAAGGAATCAAAAAAAGCGGTGCGGACGGGATTCGAACCCGCGACCCCCGGCGTGACAGGCCGATATTCTAACCAGCTGAACTACCGCACCATTTAGATGATTTCTTAGTCGATTTTTAAAGCACTTTTTCAGAGAACTTGCCTCCTGAAATCCGTTTCTCAAAAGGCTCTGCAAATATAGAGTTTCTTTTTTTGTCTGCAATAGCGACCGATAAAATTTTAGATAAAAAATACCCCTCCTTTTTATACAAACAGAATAACCACTTTATTTTCAGAAGCAATCGAAAGAATAATTATTGCACGAAATTTTCAGCAATCAGAGTCTTCTCTCCGTTCCACCTATAAGCCGTGAGTTTTCCCTTACGACTAACACACGAATCGAGGCAACAAACATTCGGTTTTACAAGATTTGATCCGTCGCGCATACAATAATGACCAAAAAAAACAATGGGAGCTGAATCCGGATACGGATCACGGTGAACATTAATCTCAGGCGGAATTTGATACGCCGGCAATTCAAAGCGACTTTCGAAAGATAATCCGCGAAAAGTCATTCCCATGGGATTCTCCCACCAACGCGAACGAAATGATCGGTGAGCACGTCCTTCTTTATCGAAAATCAACAAATCATTTGGCAATTGATAGTCGATTCCTTTACAAGTCTCCCAAAAAGCTTTTGCCAAAACGTTATGATTTCGACCGATGAGTTTAAGTTGTTTTTTCTTCAGCTTTGGGTTCTCATAGAAAGCCTCTTTTAAGATGCGAATATTTTCATCCTGCCAGCAAGCATGCACGACTCTAATGCCATCTAATTCCAGGAACATTGGCAGTGTACGCAGCCACTTGATATGATCTTTCCATAAACCACTGCTCCCTTTAAACTCGTCTAAAGTCGGAGTTAAATCTAATCGCAGTCTGGACCATTTTCTACTTATGTGCTGCCCTTCTTTATCCAAAAGTGTATAAAAAAGTGCATTCACTTCATGATTTCCCAGAATTGCATAGGCAGCATTATTTTCGACCATCAAGCGAATAATTCGAATCGTCCTTCTTATTTCCGGCCCCCGGTTGATAAAATCGCCCACAAATATAGCTTTCCGAGTAGGATGGCTGAAATATCCTTTATTCAGTACATAGCCCATCCTTGTCAACAAATCATCAAGCATTTCTGCTTGTCCGTGTACATCTCCGATAATATCGTACATAAAAAAAGCCCGGTTTTACCGGGCAATTTATTACTTTTTTTATGAACTACAACCTTAATCCAATTGGAATAACCTAAGCTTAACGAGTCAGGTTTTCTTCGATGAATTTTCCAAGTTTCATATACTTTTCGTAGATAACCTGGTATTTAGCTGCGTTTTCAGGGATCGGATGATATTCTGTTTCGAAACCACCACCCATTTTCTCCTGAGCCTCGTGCGTAGTTGCATATACACCAGCAACCACCGCAGCAGCCATAGCTGAACCAAGAGCACAAGCTTGCTCTGAACGAGCAACTTTAATCGGCATGTTTAGTACGTCACACACAATCTGCATTACCAATTTTGATTTCTTAGCAACACCACCTAAAGCAATTACACCTTTAATTGGCACGCCTTGCTCAATGAAACGATCTACAATCGCTTTAGAGCCAAAAGCAGTAGCTTCAACCAACGAACGGAAAATCCGAGGAGCATCAGTACCCAATCCCAGTCCTGCAATTGCACCCTTGAGGTTTTGATTAGCATCCGGCGTGCGACGTCCGTTCATCCAATCAATAGCCAAAGCACCTTTCTCATCGATAGGTAATTGCTCTGCGGCCTTACTCAATTCAAGAATCATTTTGTCAGAAAGCTCATCCAATAATTTAGCTCTTGTAGCTTCGTCAACCAAGTCACTTTGACCAATGATTTGCTGTGCAGGCCACATCAATACTTTTTTGAACCAGGCATAAATATCACCAAAAGCTGATTGACCAGCCTCCATTCCAAGCATCCCCGGAACAACAGAACCATCAACCTGTCCACAAATACCAGCAATAAGTTTATCACCTACTTCTTCGTTCGGAGCAACCAACATATCACAAGTTGATGTACCCATTACTTTACTCAGGTAATAAGGTTCAATTTGAGCACCAACAGCACCTAAGTGAGCGTCGAAAGCACCAACACCAACTACAACATCAGTTGACAAACCTAATTTTTCAGCCCATTCGGGTGTCAGTTTACCAACTGCAACGTCGCAAGTGTAAGTTTCTTTAAACATTCGGTCGCGCAAACCACTCAAAATAGGATCCAGAGCCACCAAGAACTCTTCAGTTGGCAAACCACCAAATGCTTCGTGCCACATGGCTTTGTGACCGGCAGCACAGCGGCTACGCTTTAAAATCTGCGGACGAGTAGTACCAGTCAATATCGCCGGAATCCAGTCGCAATGTTCAACCCATGAATTGGCTGCACGCAAAACACCTGCATCAGCACGTGATACATGTAAAATTTTTGACCAGAACCACTCCGACGAGTAGATTCCACCCTCATATTTTGTGAAGTCAATTTCCCATTTCTTAGCCAGCTCATTGATTTCGTCAGCTTCTTTTACAGCTGTGTGGTCTTTCCACAAAACAAACATCGCATTCGGGTTTTCTTCAAACCCTGGAGTCAATGCCAAAGGTGTTCCTTTTTCATCAACAGCAACAGGCGTTGAACCGGTTGTGTCAATTGAAATACCTACCACATTCTCAGCAACTCCAGCAGGAGCTTGCTTCAATGCTTCAACAATCGTATACTCCAACCCTTCCAGGTAATCCAGCGGGTGCTGGCGGAATTGGTTTTCGTGAGGAACACAGTACATTCCTTTTGCCCAACGCGGATAAGGGAAAACCACGCTGGCAATTTCTTCTCCGGTTGCAACGTCCACGATCAACGAACGTACCGAATCTGAACCATAATCTAGTCCAATAGTATATTTAGCTTGGGTCATGTCAATTTAGTTTTTTCAGTTTTTATTTTTGACCATAATAGGCATTTGCACCGTGTTTGCGCAGGAAGTGCTTATCAAGCAATACCTGATCCATTTCAGTATCCGGATTCAATTGGAATGAACGGAAAGTCATTTTCGCTACTTCTTCCAACACAACAGCGTTATGCACGGCATTGTGCGCATCAGTTCCCCACGAGAACGGAGCATGGTTATTAACCAAAACCCCCGGGACATAATCCGGGTTGATGTTTTGCGACTCGAAGCACTCAACAATTACATTACCGGTTTCGAGTTCGTATGCCGATTTAATTTCTTCTTCAGTCATTTTACGGGTACAAGGAACTGTACCGTAGAAATAATCTGCATGTGTTGTACCAACAGCCGGGATAGACTTTCCGGCTTGGGCCCAACTTGTTGCCCACTCAGAGTGTGTATGAACAACACCCCCAATATTCGGGAATCTTTTATACAAAACAACGTGAGTAGCAGTATCAGAAGACGGCTTGTATTTACCTTCAACCACATTGCCTTCCAAATCTACAACCACCATATCATCAGCGCACATACCGTCGTACGAAACACCGCTAGGTTTAATTACCACTAGTCCTGACTCGCGGTCGATACCACTAACGTTACCCCAGGTAAAAATTACTAACCCGTGAGCGACTAAGTCCAGGTTAGCCTGGCAAACCTCTTCTTTTAATTTTTCTAACATCTTTTCTTCTTTTAGG
>QKCF01000198.1 GCA_003246935.1 Sunxiuqinia sp.
AAATACCTAAAGGTTTGAAAGGAACACCTATTGCCCTGATCGTTGCCGGAATTCTGGCGATGGCTTTTATGGGCTTCAGTGGCTTAGTATAACTTACCAAAGAAATATTGAAGAGAGGCAGCCTACGGGTTGCCTTTTTTCGTTGCTGGTTATTTGGAGTAAAGAGTTTGATGCATGGAAACTAAAATAGGAATGCTGGAATCACATAAAAACAAAAGCGGCGGTCTTCTTTGAAAACCGCCGCCGCATACTTTATTTCAGCAACGCTATCAATTAATGCAGCCAAAACCAGATTTGCGTAGTAAAGAAACACACGGCAAAACCCATTACAATTGGCAAGAAGGTTGAAAGCAGCGTCCATTTCACACTCTTGGTCTCTTTATAAATCGTCATAATGGTTGTTGAACATGGATTGTGCAACAAACTAAAAAGCATCAGGTTAATTCCGGTCAGCAAGGTCCAGCCACCGGTTTGCAACACTTGAGCCGTATCAGCAATCGAATCCATCTCAAACATAACCCCTGCTCCATCGCCAATTCCGGCAAGTTTTGAGCTTAGCACTGTCAACATTAAAACGGTTGGGATGACAATCTCATTCGCAGGAATTGCGATGATATAAGCCAGCAAAATCACACCATTTAACCCAAATACCAATGCAAAGGGATTTGACCAATCAATGAAATGCTCGGCTAAACTAAGCCCCCCAACATGTATATTCGCAACCACCCAGATTACAATACCGGCAGGTACTGCAAACACGACGGCTCGCCAAAGTACGATGATGGTCCGGTCGATCAGTCGGCGGACGATATGGCGGTAATTCGAGCGTAAAAGCCGATGCTTCTCCTTTCAGTACCGATTTACTTAATCCCCACGAAACGACCAAACTGAAGAAAATCCCCAACAAGGCCACAGCGACAACGGCTCCGGCAGAAACAATTCCGGCCAGCTGTGCAGGTACCAAAGCACCAATGAAAATTGTTGCAATCAGAATTTGAGTAGGCCAGCGCCCATTGCAGAGTGAGAAGTTGTTGGTAATGATTGCTACCAAGCGCTCGCGCGGACTATCAATAACACGGGCAGCGACCACACCTGCAGCGTTGCAGCCAAAGCCCATGCTCATGGTTAAGGCTTGCTTTCCGTGCGCCCCTGCTTTTCGGAACAGGTTATCCATATTGAAAGCAACCCTCGGCAGATAGCCTAAATCCTCCAACAACGTGAAGATCGGAAAGAAAATAGCCATGGGAGGCAACATCACGGCAATAACCCAAGCCGCCGACAAGTACGCACCATCAAGCAACACACCATTCATCCACCATGGCATATGAATCAGGTCGGCCAAATGCTTTAAAAAAGGATGAACGGTATCAACAAGTAACCATGCCAACATCCCGGAGGGGTAATTTGCACCGGCAACAGTCAGCCAAAAAACAACAGCCAGCATAATAAACATCAATGGAAAGCCTAACCAGCGACTGGTTACGATCTTGTCAACTTTCAGGTCGAAACTATAAGCCTCCTTATCGCCAAGTTGCTTTACCGACTTCGTTGCAATACGCGAAGCCTCTTCATAAATCGATTCAATAATGGTATCGTGAAAATCGGTTCCCAGCTCCCATCGGGTACTGTTCGCCTCCAACAGGATCTCTTCCCGCTTTTGTTGTATCGTTGTATTATCCATATTCAGTTTTAATTATCGATAGTTAAGTCGTAATCGCTGATCGTGCCAATTTCACCTGTTCGAACAGCCTCGATCACACTGTCATCCCCTTCTAGCAAACGCATGGCCACCCAATTCACATTGGGGAGATTAGGAAACAGCTCAGCAAGCTTAGCAGCGATTTTATCAATCGCATGGTTCAGCTGCCCAGAGCGACTCTTTACGCGGTGAGGCTTGCAAACAAATTTTCCGGTAGCAACCTCTTCAATCGCACTCAACAGTTCGTTCATTCCCTGGCGGCGACGGGCCGATGCCGGAATCACCGGAATTCCCAGTTCTTTCGAAAGCGCACGAACATCAATTTCCAGGTTGTTCCGCTTGGCTTCGTCCATTAGGTTAACGCACAAAACAGCGCGATCGGTCAACTCCAAGATCTGTAGCACCAGGTTCAGGTTTCGCTCCAGGCGCGTCGCATCAACCACGATAACCGTTACATCCGGTTGACCAAACAAGATGAAGTTACGGGCAACTTCCTCATCAGCGCTTGTTGAAAGCAGCGAGTAGGTTCCCGGCAAATCGACTACTTTGTAGCGTTTCTCGTTAAAGCTGAAGCCACCTTCAGCACGCGATACCGTTTTCCCCGGCCAGTTACCGGTATGCTGATGAAGCCCTGTAAGATTGTTGAACACCGTACTTTTCCCGGTGTTCGGGTTACCAGCCATCGCAACGATAAAATCGAAATTTTCAAGTTCTACTCCTAACCTTATCAAATTCGCCCGGTTATGTGCAGGACAAGTTTCGCAATTATTTAATGTCGTCATTGTCATCTTAATTTATTCGGTTAATGAATACCATGTCGGCCTGTTGCTTTCGAATGCCAATGGTTGTTCCCAGCACCCGGAAACCGATCGGATCACCCGAAGCACTGATCATGACAGCAGCCACCTGACTTCCCGGGACAATGCCGAAGTCCATTAAACGGCGGCGTTGCTGACCACGGCAGTTGTGAGAAATGCCAATTACTTCGGCCTTCTCTCCTATTTTAAGTGCCGACAGTACTTCCGGCTTCTCAGCAACAGCTTCCAGATCTATTTCTTCAACAGTAATATATCCGGCAAAAAAATGCGTCAGCACACACTCTTCGCCATCTGCCACAAAGGTGATCTTGTTATCAGCAACATCAGCGACATATACCTGCATGCCCGGGTACAAGCCTAGCACCACCAGCTGTTCGTAAATACTTCGCGGCTCATCTTCCAGGTGTGTGATACGTGCCATTTGCCCTTCCTGCAGGCTAGTTAAGCTTTTCCCTTTGGGCTCAGGTAGCTGTCCGTCCGCTGTTGGAATCGGGTCGCCGTGCGGGTCGAAAACAGGATGACCAATTTGTGCGGCCAGCTTTTCGGTTTCTTCAACAGTTACTTTGTGCTCAATCTTACAAGCTTGGTTATGCCAGTCAGCCGGAGCAATACTTGTCTCATCAGCCAGGTAACGCTCCCAGATCCGGTGAACGCGAATCACCCGTAAAGCATACGAGCGTCCAGCGTCAGTCAGTTCTACTGTTTGATCATCCTTACTTGCGATCAGCCCCATCGTTTCCAGACGATTAATCAACTTGCCCGCTTTATCAGTCGTAATGCTCAGGTTACCTGCAATACTGTTAATGCCGCAGCTTACGTTCCGATATTCACAATCGAACATGAACTTCAAGGTATCTTCCAGATTCTCCCGCTCCTGGCTTTTCTTCAGGTCACGAATCAAAGCAATTCCCCCTTTCTCCGGGTAAAAAAGCCACACCAGAAGAGAGAAAGCCAAAAGCCCAAAGAAAATCATCGATCCATGTGTTATTATCAAATTAATCCATATCATATTCTATCTGATTTATTTTTTCATTTCTACCAATAAGCGAATTTTAATTATGATCAACCCGTTTTGATTGGCGCGCATCATTCATCAATTCAACTTTGCTTCAACTAATATTGCATCTGCAAAATCACTATTCAGAAGTAGCTTTACATCGCCTATCTCTACCTCTGTCATCTTATTTTTCGGGTAATGCTTTCGTATGATAATCGTACTCCCTAATACAAGCTGATTACTACTGCAGAAATCGAAGAACTCTTCGTCCGAACCGCTTAACCGGCAAACCTGGTAAGCAATATTCACCTCTGCATTCGAAACAGTAATCTGCGCCAATGAATCATCAACCATCCCGTTCTTATCCGGAATAGGGTCGCCATGCGGATCAAACTTGGGATAACCCAAGTAAGCATCAATTTGGTCAAGTAAAAAATCAGAAGTTGCGTGCTCCAATACCTCGGCCTCTGTGTGCACCTGGTGCATATCTAGCCCCAACACGCGATTTAAAAAGGTTTCCCAAAGCCGATGCCTCCGCAAAACATGAACAGCCAACTCCCGTCCCGAATCAGTAAGTTTCAGTTCTTTGTACTTCTGATAATCAACCAGATTTTTCGATGCCAACTTGCGCGCCATATCGGTGGCAGCAGCGTGTGTAATGCCCAACTCTCGGGCAATAGTACCCGATTTAGTATCGGCGCCCTCAGTCTGCTCGTGTTTAAACACCGCTTTTATAAAATTTTCGGTTGCTATTGACGTACTGTTCTCCATGCATATTTAAGCTTACTTAAATCATAAAACAACACGAGTTAAGTTTTGTTTTCAGTCCATCAAATAACAAAAAGAAGAACCCAATAACTCCCTAAGGCTTATCATTATAAAGACCCAAAATTTTTGTGTATACAAATGCCAGTCTAAGCGATTTAACCGAACAATGGAGATCTTAGTGTTTCACTATCGCCAGGTTTGTGCAGAAGCAGTCTTGTAAATTTCCATCGGTAACACGTCTTTGGGAGTTAGTTTACGGGTGAACGAGCGGCCTTCTTCCCTGGAGTAATAAATGATTGAATCGCGCCAGTTTCCCTTCGAACAGTCCCCCTGGAAATTAATGAATACCAAACCTGAATTTCCATCAATCTTTAAATGAATAATATTGGGTTCGTTACTCTCACCCGAACATTGATAGTAGTTGTAATCCTGCTTTAAAATGGTAAGTGTAAACGGACGGTTGTAAGTATTCTCATTCCTTCGTACGCTAAAATATCTGACTGGCTGATCCCAGCGGAATGTAATAAAATAGGGTATATCGACACTGGGTAAACTCACTAAGTTTCCCAATCCGCGATCCTTTAGAATCTCATCTTTGTTCTGATTAAATTCGTCGCAGGAGGCCCAGTTTGGCTCAATCAGCAGCGAATCAAGCTCTATTTGATAAGTGTAAAGATCGGTGGAACATCCACCATCCGACCAATTGGTACTGGTAAATACAACAGAATTGGATTGGAAATCTAATCCGACAAAGTCGATCACGTGCTGGCCGTTTTTTCCGCCCCACGCATTTTGCACGAATATAGCGCATACCCCCGCCAAGGTGAGCAATATAAGTCTTAGTCTCCTTTTCATACGAATCGTTTTAGATGTTGGGAAGCGATATCCTAGAATTGGCGAGGTTCGTTACCGGTAATTGCTTCCTATGCTACCATGCAGAAGTCCTTTATCTTTTATATTCGAAGCAGCTCCGAATATCGTATTAAAAGTGAAGGTTAATCAACACAACTAACAGTAAGTTAGGCTTACGGAGTCAAAGCAATAAATGTTGTCGGGTTATGACATCGAGAGCATTTTTTGCGCAAAAAATACGGTTTGCAAATTCGATTCAGGTTCAAAACACGCCTATTCCTAAGCAATTTTAGCTTCAGTGCAAAGGCTCACAAGCAAACCCAGGATCATATTATGCCCCTAAATCAGTTATTTTCAGGTAAAATTTCAGTATTCATTAAATTAGACTACTTTTGTAGCACATTTTTTATCAGAATAGCTACATTATTATCTCCTCGGAAATTACAGTGTTTTTCTTTCTTATGAAATTTGAAATAGAAGTGGCTCATCGGCTATAAACAGAAAAACATTCACTTGTAATCTATTTTTCCCTTTTTGCTGCAAATAATAACTGGGCATGGTGAATTGTGTTTAACCACACAATCGCGCGATGCTTTTAATTCAATATTATGAATATTTATGTAGGAAACCTCGATTTCGAGGTTGACGAAGATGACCTGAGAGGTATCTTCGAAGATTACGGCTCTGTCGCCGGCGTTAAAATCATTACTGATAAGTACGACGGTCGCAGTAAAGGTTTTGGTTTTGTTACCATGGAGGACAATTCCCAAGCTACAAAATCGATTAAAGAACTAAACGGTGCAACCTTGGAAAACCGAAAAATGGTTGTTAACGAAGCGCGCGAACGTGCACAAACGCAAAACAGGAGATCATACTAATGCCAACCGGGAAATTGAAATGGTATAACGAAACCAAAGGGTTTGGTTTTATCGAAACAAGCGAAAACAAGGACATCTTTGTACACCGTTCAGGCTTGGCAAATCCGACCAAAAAGCTAGCCGAAGGTCAAGAAGTTAGCTTTGACATCGAGCGTGGCCCTAAAGGTATTTCAGCTATTAATGTAAAATAAACAGCGCTCCCCGGAGCCGGTTTATCCGACATAATAATCCCCGCTTCTTCTGTATTGATAGAACCGGGGATTACTTTTTGAGTCAATTTTCCACACCACTTCCCTCCCTTATCCATCCGTTAATTCGCACATAGCCTGCTATTTTCATTGAGTTTTCTCCGTCCTAAAAATATTCCTCCGAATAGCCGGACTACAGGTTCGAGCCAAAAACATTATCGG
>QKCF01000328.1 GCA_003246935.1 Sunxiuqinia sp.
AGCACAATTATCAGTTGCACTGGCAGTGCCTACTTCGGGTATTGCATCACATTCAACGGTCACATCTTCAGGTACTGTTAATTCCGGTGCAATTTCATCCGCCAAAATTGTAAAGGTAGCTCCGCAAGAATCCATCTTACCGCAATAATCAACAGCCTTAATCCAATGCGTTACTGTGAATCCGCAGGAAGCACCGTCCGGAAGATTTTCAGGCAGTTCATCGTCGCCTTCAGTTACTGTAACCGGTTCATATTGATTTCCGGTACCTTCTTCATATGCAAACTGAACTCTCCAGGCATCCCACATGGCCTCCAGATCAGTGTCACCACAAGAATCGTATTCTTCATTGCCCGGGCATTGAACAACCGGAGGATCTATCATCACATTGACTTGAGCAGGTGGCCCCGGGAAGTCTTTTAATTCAGCAGTTCCTGACTCTCCGGAAGTCCGGGTACGAGTAAATACGGTGGCGATACCGAAACACGGGTTTATAACCTCGTCAAAGAAGGCGCTTAGGTTGATTGCCCCCTCACACCATTGGTTGACATCGTAATAGGGTAACATCCCTGTATACCCTGCCCCTCCGTTTGAACCAGGCAATGTAACTTGCTCAACATTGCCAAATGCAGGGAAGTGCACATAGGTTTTTTCAGTGTTTACAGTTGCCAAAATTGTTCCATGGGGGTAATCGGTATACTGAACGTACTGATAGGTATCCCCTACCAGCTCCCAGATGAGGACGATGACATTCGCCACAGGTCCACCATTGGTAAATTCAACAGTTACCAAGATATCACCAGGAGTACGTCCCCCCGTTGCTGGATCGGCTTCGCTTATAAACTTACCATAGTAGTAGCCACCATTATCCTGCCCGACAGTATCCATATAAAATGGCATTTGCAGGAACTCAAAGTCGATATAACTACTACCATTCGTTACCTGTCGGTCGGCAGCCCAAGCAACCCATAAATCATCAGAATTACCAGGGTTTCCGTCAATTCCGATAATGTCCGGATTACCCCGGGTGAATATGACACCAGCATTCTGGATCTCATTTTTGTTCGGATTCGATCCGACACCCCATTCATAAGTATTGGGATCGTCGTCGATCTTATTCGAACCAATAAAAATCGTTGGATCCTTATTCGTAATATCATCAATGTACCGCACAACAGTATAATCCGGCACACCGGGATAACTGTTCTCGGAAACATTAAAATAAGGTGGATCAAGTATCGGCAAGATATCGAATACACCACCACCTTCACCCGGATACACCTGGTCCCAATAAAAAATATCGCCGGCAGTCCCGTAATTCTGCGGAAAACCGGATGTTCCGTCAATAAGACCGAATACGTGATTCGCATAAGCATTACCATCAATTGCAGTACCATTCGTCGGAGCCATCACAGGCGCTATCCCTTGGATATTCCCCGATTGAGCATTTACCAATTGTGGCGTACATAGAAATGTCAGCATAGCGAGCATAATACCCCAATGCCAACATCGCAAACCTTTTCTTCTACATGAAGCGAGGTCAAAATCATTCATAGTCACAAGATTTTAAAGTTAGATTTCAGTGGTTTTGCGACAGTTCTGTTTGCAAACTTTGTAGATTTAACTGCTTCAGAACGATGTACAAAACCTCAGATCCGCATAAAAAAATTCCCTCGATCACAGGGAATCGCTACAGAGAGTGTCGGACTTGACGCCCGAAAAATCATAAAAAAAGGTAGAGTAAATTACAGCTGAGTTCAATCGGGAATTTTACGGATATTTCAGGACAAGAATATCGTTAAAAGGTAGACCTTGTGTTAGCTAACACAGAAGACCAACACAAGACATACAACATTAATAACAAATAACTTACAAACATATAAATTTCAATCCATTTCAATATTTGTATAAAAATGGTAAACCAATGTCACTAACTAAAATCTGGATCAAACCGCAAATAGACTGAAATCTTAAAAAAAAAGAAGTAAAACAAACAGAAGCATATTCGATCAAGAGGAACAATCGAACAAGAGAAAAGCGTTGTAGAAATGTCGTCATTCACATTGTCTCAAACATTTACGGAACGAACTTTCCGTCGTAATTCAAGCTGTTGAATGTGATGCTATACGCTATTTCAAATCTCACGGATTTACACCACGCAGTTCGAATTCAACATTTGAAACAATCTCATCACCAACTTTTGCTTCTGCAGTCACCTGGATGGTATCGTGCGAAAGACATTTACTGATTCGTCCCACAAAACGAACCTGTTCGCCACTGAATGCCAACCGATATGCCCGAATTGAAGTTCGTGGACTGATAATCCGCCGGTATCCGGGAACATTGTGCTTAAACAAGGTAAAACCGAGCTCACCAAAAAGATTTCCGATTAAGGCAACCGGAAGAGCCGGATAATTGCGAAAGTGTCCTTCGCACTCGATTGCAGAAACAACGCCAAATTCTCCTGTTGCTCTGGCTCCATTAAGGGTGATATCAGACAGGTGTCGCCGATTGATATATGGGCTCATTTGATTGTGAACAGGTTCGTCTACCCGGTATTTTTCGTAAAACTTCGAGAACACAGCAGGGCTCATAATGAGATACTCCACTTCTGCTGTAAAAATCACTTCGTTATCTGTGCTAACCACCTCGCCTAACACGGCCCCTTTTCGTTTCTCCATCATCGTGGGCGTCGCTCTTAACTTTAGCTCCTCGTCGGCAAAAACTCTATCCGTTTTTCGAATAAGAAGTGCATGTACGGCCAGGTAATAATGCCGCTTTTTATGATGGTAATTATGTGCTAAAATAATTGAGCCCAAAATAGCTAAATGTCTTCCACACTCGGCTCCTCCCATCGGACCTCCCTCATCCCGATCGATATATTCATTGACCACGGTTGCTGTGATACTGCCGTCGTCGTGCAACTTCAAATCCTGAAGAATATTATATGGCTCTTCAACCATGATTAATTCATCCAACTTCAACTCTGTTTCCTCCAATTTCATAACGCGTTCATATTGATGATTACAGTATACGTCTAAAATTTAACAGGCTGTTATTGGAAAACCATCCGAAGCCAGCCGCAATAGAAGAGCTTGGTTAAGCTAATTGTTATGTTGGAAGTTAAGGACTTCGAAATTGACATTCAATCCGTTATCTTACGGATATTGACAGATCAAATAATCAACCGGTTGTGAAAGGCATATTTCACCATTTCGGCCGTTGACTTTAATCGAAGTTTTGTGAGAATATTCTTTTTATGGGTTTCAACCGTACGAGGGCTAATAAACAATTGCTTGCCAATTTCCTTATACGTTAGTCCCTGGCAGAAAAGCTTCAGAATGGAAATTTCTCGTTCGGTCAAAATATTCTGACGGGAGGTTGTTGACACTACTCGCTTTGCCGGCGAGATATCTTTTAACCATTTCTGCATCTCATTAGGAATGTAATTGGATCCTGAGGTAACTTTTCGAATCGCTTGCTTTAAATCGTCGGGCGTTTCATTTGGAAAAACAAAACCGCGAACCCCCAGCTTAACATGCTCGGCAAAGCAATCGGAAAACTGCATACTTGTCATTAGCACAACCGGCAGATCAGGAAATTTTCGGATGATTTTCTTCAACGTGTTACTTCCTCCTCCATCAGAATGTAAAATATCAAACAAAAGAACATCTGGTAGTTTGTTCTTCATTTGCATCATAATTTCGGACACTTTACTGGAAATAACTGTAATTTCAAGCTGATCTTGTTCTGATAGCATCGACCTCAATCCGGAATTAAACAAACTGTAATTCTCGAAGATTGCAATTTTTACAGGCTGCTTCATAATATACCCTCCCACGAATAATATTTTCCCCGTAATCCTTCATAGTCTGTTTGGATACAATAAAATAAGGCAGCTTAGTTTTGGTTTTCAGATATTAAGGACTTGCAAGTTACGACATTTCACATACGGAATTCAATCCGTAAAATTCCGTATTCGTATCCGTGAATTCACTGATTATAAAAAAATACGGGAAATAACTTAGTAGAAAAAACTTGATTAATTTTCCTTCAATACCCCCTAAAAAAGAAAGAGAGTTACCCAGCAACTCTCTTTTCTTAAAATAAAAGTCGAACTCAATTGAAGCCGGGCCTCTTGCCCGGCTTCGAAGCATGATTACTGAAATACTACTCTCTACCTCGCTTCAAAGTAGTAATATCGGTTAATCACTTTCAATGAAAATCATTACTTCGTCTTATGATATATTAAAACTCCTTTCTGACTATAATCCTCCAAAGTAAATCGATAGAAATAGTTACCGGTTGCGTTATATCCAGGAGCAGGGGTATAGCCTTCACTTACGCCTTGACCCTTTACTACACTCATTTCAAATACAGTAGTAACTTTCACACCGCGAGCATTGAAAATCTCCAAGGAAGCTTTACCATCGCGATCAGCAGTAAACTCAAACGTCACGGTATGAGTGAACGGATTCGGGAAGGCCTTCACTTTCATAGATGATTTCAGCAGACTATTATCGACTGTACTATTATCTGAGGTTACACTGAAAGCTTCATCATTGCCAGCTGTTGCTTCACCTAGCACAGAACCGCAATCGATTCCCAGATCCATTGGTTCATATCCTTCTGCGATTTGACCATCAGTAGGAGTACACTGACAAACGGCTTCGCAGGTTACAGCATGTGCAATAATATAGAATGGTCCATTTACATTATTGAACTCTGCTATTAAACCGCTAACATGATCCAATTCTCCATCGTTAAAGGTGAATTGTCCTGGAGCTACAGTTGGAGTACCATTTTTAGTTGCATATGGATCGCAGCCCACATAAATATGTGCCTGACTCATCACATAACCATCTGCAATTTGATACTCAACCCTTACTGTTCCATCGGAATAATTCACAATAACATTGCCTACCATTGCTCCTTTATCAGTAATGCACTGAGCTGCTCCTGCAAAAATCGGCAATGTATATTCACCTTCTTCCTGAATCATATTAGTCCATCCCCATCGACTAAAGCCATCTTCCAAGAAGCAAGTCACATCACCTTCGTAGTCGCCATCCAATTTAGCGAATGCTGTTTCACAGTTGCCATACTTATCAATGCCGACTGTTACATAAGTGGTTGCCGTTGCCGTATTACCACAGTCATCTTCAACATTGAATTCATATGCATAAACGGTATTACAGTCATCCTGACTATAAATTTCAGGATAGGCAACCAACTCCCCACCTGAAGAGCAATTATCCGTCCAGGTTGCTGTTAGCATTTCCGGAGCTGTTTCATCTGTGTTGCAGATGCTGTAGTCTTCCGGTGCGTCGATAACTGGTATCTCGGTGTCAACCTTATAGGTCACTTTGACTGACTTCTGATCCGCTGCATTCTCACACTCATCACTTACATCAAAGGTCCGGGTGACTGACCACATGCAGCCGCCTTCGCTGACCGGATCGCCTGTACTTACCTCAATGCTGCTGCTAAGGTCGCCGTCACAGTTATCCTGGGCTGTCGCTCCGCCTAAGGCAATATCAATAGCCTCCGCACTTGGGTTACAACCTAGGTCGGCGTCGCCCATCAGCGTTGTGATCACTGGGATCTCGGTATCTACCTTATAGGTCACGGTTACTGACTTCTGTACTGCATCATTACCGCAATCATCACTTACATCAAAGGTCCGGGTGACTGACCAAAGGCAACCTTCGGTGTTGACGGGCGATCCCGTACTTGGAACAATAGAA
>QKCF01000465.1 GCA_003246935.1 Sunxiuqinia sp.
TACTTTCGGAACGTTCAAATAACCTGTCAAAATATATGCTTCTTTACCAAAAGCTCCCACTTCGATACATCCGCTACAACCACCTTCGCGGGCATCATCCAGCGATTTTCCCTGGCGCACCAATTCCAGAATGTAAGTATCCGGATTAAAAACCGATGGATAACCGTGCCCCTGACGGATCACCTTGCAACCAGCTTTCAAGAAACGCTCAGGTGTACGAGAGCTAATATGAATCGCACTCCCCGGTTGCAAAATATGCAGTTCTTCAATAATTTCAAGCATGATGTAAGACACCTCGCTTGTTCCATCGGAACCATCGCGGCGAACACCACCAATATTCAGGTTTGTGAAGTCGTTGTAGGTACCGCTCTCTTTAGCCGTAATACCTACTTTAGGAGGAGCGGGTTGGTTATTCACCTTAACCCAGAAGCAGCAAAGCAGTTCTTTGGCTTCATCGCGGCTCAGCGTTCCTTCATCCAACTGTTTGTCGTAAAATGGCTCCAGGTGCTGATCGAAGTGTCCCGGGTTCATTGCATCCCAACCATTCAATTCCGTGATTGTTCCCAAGTGCATCCACCAGTACATTTGAACGGCCTCCTGGAAAGTACGTGGTGCATTAGCCGGCACCCAACGGCATACCTCTGCAATTTTACGCAGCTCAGCAGCGCGTTTCGGGTTCGTTTCTTTTTCGGCCAGTTCCTCTGCCAAATCAGCGTGACGCTCAGAAAATAGAATGGCAGCGTCACAGGAAATTGCCATCGCTTTCAGCTCTTCCAATTTATCGGTCGCTTCCGGATCGTTCATAAAATCCAAACGATCGATATGAGCCTGAATATCTTTTTTGAAATCAAGTAGTCCTTTTTGGTAAATCTTACCATCCAGTGCGGTATGGCCCGGCGCGCGTTGTTCCATGAATTCGGTGAACAAACCAGCTTCGTAGGCAGCCTGCCATTCCTTCGGCACATGGCTGAAAATCCGCTCACGCATCGTACGTCCTTCCCAGTAAGGGATCACTTCACGAGCATAAGTGTCAATATCCTCCTGCGAGATCGTATAGCGTTGCAGTTCACGCGTGTTCAACACATTTAAGTCTTCCACACTGTGGCAAGTCAATTCAGGAAAAGTCGGCACGCATTTCGGTTTCGGGCCGCGTTCCCCCACGATTAATTCGCCTTCGCCGATATAAATCTTTTTCTTTCTGCAAATCTCCATGAAGTTCATTGCCCGCAAAACAGGAATGGAGTATTTGCCATAGTTTTCTTTGTAAAAAGTAGTTTCGATTAAAGCCCGCTCGATATCCAGCGAGGGCTCTGTATCAACACTCAATTGACGCAATTTTTGAATGCGCTCATTCATGCCCGGTTGGCGGTCTTTGTTTGAACTAAAGTTACTTGTTGAACCAGGTGCCCGTTCCGGAGCTATATTTTGAATCGTCGCTTCCATAGGTTTCATATTTTAAAAATGGATATGTTCAAAGCCTAAAATACCTTCATCCACACGTCGGTGTATAAAGTATCGGTGTTATATAAGTAAAATGAAAATACCTCCAGTTTCTGATACGAGAAACGAGGCCTGTGGATTTAGATTGCCAGATCGTAGAACATCAGGCAATTGAAAAGGCGGCGATAAGAATGTGTCAACGTCAGTAAGATCATGATACCGTCAATCAATTTGAAATCAAAATTAGATATTTTTAGTATTACTGATACTCCCTCCTCTTAAAATATTTTAGACTTAACTATTTGTTTTACTTCAATTTATATCAGACAAAAAGATCTTATTCAGCAACTCAATTTGACAATCAATCTTTGATTCTTGCTTAATTTGCTACGGCTAAATTTGTTAGAATACTCATTGCTCGTATTGGATTTCATCCTATTTTTGATCGTAAATAATACAACCTGTCCATGAATATTTTTGCAGATACATCGGTAGCCAACGCCTATGATTCGTACTACGAAACTGAATTTGGTAAAAAAGTTGATGAATTGGAACGAGCAGCCTTACTGGAAGTCATGAAAGAGGTTCCGCGCGGAAAACTGCTTGAGCTGGGTAGCGGCACCGGTCATTGGACTGAATTTTTCGTAGAGCAAGGTTTCACTGTCACTGCCTCTGACGTTTCCGATGCCATGCTCGACCACGCGCGCCGCAAACTGACTGGCAAGGTTGAATTCAAAAAAGCAGACCTGATGAACCTTTCTGTTGAAAGCGAGTCCATCGAAAATATTGCTGTGATTACGGCATTGGAATTTATAGAAGACCAGATGCAGGCTTTTGCACAGATGTATCGTGTGTTGAAGCCGGGCGGTTGGTTGATTGTTGGCTGCCTGAATGAAGACTCAACTCTTGGAAAAACAAAAGCGGACGATCCGGTTTTCTGCCACGGCGAATTTATGTCGAAAGGTGATTTGGAAACCTACCTTGAAGGTTTTGGAACACCCCATATTCTTGAATGTGTCCACCTCAACTCCAATTCAGAATTATTGGATGGCAGTGAAGAGGCAAGCTCAATTCCGGGAGTATTTTTGGCAGCATGCGTCCAAAAAGAAGATTAAGCCATGTACATCACTGTTGAAATAAGCTACTATCCCCTGCTCGAACGCTACGAAAAACCGGTCAACGAACTCGTAGCCTTACTGGAACAGCAGCCCGAAGTGGAAGCAGAAATTGGAACGATGAGCACCTTGCTTCGAGGTGAATTTGAACCGGTTATGAATCTGCTCACAGGTGCCATGAGCCAACTAATGGCTAAATACCCTTCGGTTTTCAACCTGAAGATTTCGAACTCGTGTGAAATAAAATGATCAATTGAAAGGGATAGCTGCTGCAATCTTTTCCCACATCGTGAAATGTAATTGCACAGGCACCAACGCATCATTCGCGGCTTCGCCCATGCGAACAACAACCAGATTCGCAGATGGAACGACATCGATAAACTGACCGTTTTTCCCCATTGCTGCATATAAATCGGCTGGAGCAGCCGGAGCGATCGTGTAGTTAACAGGGATGGTCACACCCGGTAAAATGACTGATTCTTTCCCGTTTAACCAAGTAAGATAACCGTATGACAGATTGATGTATTGTGAAGTATTAGTCATTGCTGTGAAATAATCCTGATCCGATAAGACTTCTACGTCATCCCATTTTCCCTTGTTCAACAACAATAATCCAAAGCGTGCCGCATCGCGGGCAGTACTGTAGTATACGTTGTTCTCTCCTGTTTGAATCCAGATACCGCTCATACCAGTTGTCTGCTCCACCCGCTCGTTTGTGAAATTATTGTAGCTTTCACCCGAAGCATTGCATTGCTGATCACCTGCTCGATTAAAGTATAAGCCGCATTGCGGTAAAACCACTGAGTGCCTGCATCTGCTTTGTACAACAGGCACGACGGATCGGTACAATCCAAATCATCAACCTCGTAATCCAAACCAGTCGTCATGGTCAGTTGATGCCGGATGGTAATCAAGTCTTCCTTTTCTGCAGGAGCACTTGTCCAACCTTCACCCAAGTATTTCGATGTCTTATCTCCGATATTTAGCAGTCCCTCCTGCTGCGCAATTCCCGTTAAGAAAGCAGTTAATGTCTTTCCCGCCGATGCCCAATACCATGGCGTGTTACTCGTAAAATCAGCATTGCCTAACAGGTTTTGACCCCAATATTTCTCCACAACAATTTTGCCGTCTTTCAGGACAATAAAAGCCCGGGAGTTTTGTTCTTCGAGATAGTTGTAGAGCTCATTTAATGCAGCTTCATCCCAACCTTGGCTTGCAGGAGTCAGATTTTCCCATGAATCCGAATTCACCGGCGGAAAATACAAATCAGCTGACTCAGGATCCTTTGTCATCCGTGCTTTTGCTACAGGCAAGCAAAAGCACAAGTACTAAAAATGGAAGGTATCGCATCATAATCAGGAGGTTTTGGTTAGGCCTAAAATACAAAAAAGAGAAACAAAGGTCCCGCCGACATTTACTTTTACTCGGTATTAATTCGCAAGCAGCAGACACGAGGTTCTTATCATCTCGCGCTGCTGTGTCAAAAATATTGAGGTATAACATTGGTCGTTGTTAAGGCGTTTAAGAACATGACTCTAGTCTTCAGAAAAAAAAACTAAAGAAACGATCATGGCTATCCCGACATCACGAACAAAACAAGCAGGTATTATTCACATCGATCATGAGGCATGTAACCAGTGTGGACTTTGTGCTCAGATCTGTAAAGATCATTCATTGGCTATTGAAAATGGCCATGTTGTTCAAAGCCAACACGCTGTTTTTGGATGTTTTGGCTGCGGACATTGTATGGCTATTTGTCCGCAATCCGCAATAACAATTGAAGGGAGAGAGATTTCGGCTGACGATCTTTTAGAGCTTCCGGCTTCACACAAAAAGAGTTCATATGACAATTTATATAACCTAATGATCGGACGCAGAAGTATCCGCGACTTCAGCCCCAAAGAAATTGATCAGTCGATAATTGATCAGATTATGGATGCCGCCTTGACAGCCCCGGTAGGCTTGCCTCCCTCCGACGTTAATGTACTGGTCTTTAACGGAAGGGAGAACGTACGTGAATTTGCATTTGATGCCATTGATCAAATGGCAAAAGCCTTGTGGCTATTCAAGCCTCCTGGTTTATGGCTTTGGAAGCTTGCTGGAATGGAAGCTTTTGAAATGATGAATAATTTTGGCTTTCCGCTAATCAACAAACTGATCCAAAAGAAGAAAGCTAACAAAGACTATTTGCTTTACGATGCCCCGCTGGCAATGTATTTTCTTGCCTCACCCTATTCCGATCCTGTCGACCCGATTATTCCTGCGACCTATGCGATGCTGGCCGCCGAGAGCCTCGGCTTGGGAAGCTGCATGATTGGAAGCATTCATCCGCTAATACGGCACGGAGCTAAGAAGTTTAAACAACGATGGGCAATTCCTCAAAAGTCAACCAATGGGCTGGTTGTGATTTTCGGCTATCCGAAATTCCGGTTTCAAAAAGCAATGAAACGTTCTTTTGCCCGGGTAACGACCTACGATAACTCAAATTGAAGTAACCGAAAGAAATAAGCCATGGAACAAAAAGCAGAACCCGAATTTGAATGTTGCCCTCCTTTCGATCCGACGCTTTGGGACAATCAGCTATTCAATTGGGAAAACAAGAAGTTTATCAAGGATCATGTATGCACCTTTTTTTACATGCCTTTAAATTTTGGCAAAGTCATGATAAGACTCGACAAAAAGATCAAAGCTGCGAAGGCTGAAATTCCGGGTTGGATGTGCCTATCCGATCATACATCCCGGTGGAATATGGATCTTTACCTGGCCGTTGACCGGGAAATTGAAGGCGCACAGAACACGACACTCAGTGGACGGTTTTACTGTAAAGTTTATGAAGGGCCTTATAAAAATACCGGCAAATGGTGCAACGATTACGAAGCACTCGTGAAATCAAAAGGAATGAAAGTTAAGAAATGGTACATGTGGTACACCACCTGCCCGAAGTGCGCCAAAAAGTACGGGAAAAACTATGTCGCAATTATTGCGGAAATGGAGTAATCCTACAATTAGGATGTATGCATCTACTGAGGGGTTCACTTGAAGTGAACCCCTCAGTATGTTAACAACAAAAGAGCGGCCTTGCGTCTTCGGGTTCATCGACTGTCAGAAACAAAAAGAGAGGCATTCCGCCTCTCTTTGTTTTATCTTCTATCTTGTCTTCACTGATCACTGAAAGTGACCGGTGCTACTCTTACTTCATTTTCACCACAACCTGATCAGCCAGCTCACGGGCTTGCTTTTGAAGTTCAAGCACATCTGTACCAACTTCCGCATTCAACACCACAACGCCCATGCGACGATATTCGCGGGCTGCTTCTTTTCCAAACAAACGGAAATCAGCGCGAGGGTTCTGACAAACAACATCCCAGCCGGTGTAAACCGGATTGATCGTTTCAATGCCCGACAGAACAACGGCACTGGCACCAGCTTTCTCCTGACGGATCTCCGGAATTGGTAGGCCTAATACCGCACGACAGTGTAACTCAAACTCGTTCAGGTTTTGCGTACCGGCCAAGGTGACCATGCCCGTATCGTGCGGACGAGGTGACAACTCGCTGAACACAACACCCTCGGTTGTAATAAAGAACTCAACGCCCCAAATACCGGCTCCCCCCAGAGCTTTGGTTACTTTGGCTGCCATTTGCTGAGCATCTTCCTCGAAACCTTCCGGCAATACGACTGGCTGCCAGCTTTCCTGGTAATCACCACGCTCCTGGCGGTGGCCAATCGGCTTACAGAACAAAGTCTCGCCACTCTTTTGAGTAACAGTCAACAGGGTGATTTCGCTTACAAAAGGAACGAAAGCCTCAACAATCACTTCTCCTGCATCACCACGCCCCTTTTCCGCAGCAATCTTCCAAGCTTTTACAATTTCATCTTCGGTTTTGATGGTGGACTGACCTTTACCCGACGACGACATCAGTGGTTTTACCACACAAGGAATCCCCACTTCCTCAACAGCAACTTTCAGTTCGTCGAACGTTTTGGCGTAACGGTAATTGGCTGTTTTCAAGCCGAGTTCTTTAGCGGCCAGGTCGCGAATCGCTTTGCGGTTCATGGTGAAGTTTGCGGCCTTTGCCGACGGCACCACCTGGATACCTTGCTTTTCGTAATCGTAGAAACGTTCAGTGCGGATCGCTTCAATCTCCGGTACAATTAAATCCGGCTGATGTTTCGCAACGATTCGGTCGAGCGCCTCGCCATCCAACATGTTGATGACTTCGCACGCATCAGCTACCTGCATAGCCGGCGCATTGGCATAACTGTCGACAGCAATAACGGTTTGTCCCCAACGCTGTGCAGCAATTACAAACTCCTTCCCTAATTCGCCGGAACCCAGCAACATAATTTTCTTTTGCATATACCCTTTTCTTGTTTTTTTTGACGGCACAAAGTTAAAATTTTCCGAGAAATGTCTATTGCAAAGTCTTCTATCGTTCTCTGATAAAAGAACTATCGATCAACCGCTTTCTTTTTCACCGGAATCCAAATCTCTTCTTCCGAATCCGGATCATTGTTTTTGTATTTGGCTCCCAGAATTTCAAAATGGGGACGATCATCCAAATCGTAAGCAGATTTGGGCAACCACTCGTTGAAGATCCAAGCAAAAACCCGTGCGCCATCAGCCGAAGACCCTTTGTAAAAGACCCGCGCATACAGTCCTTCAGGAATTATCATCTTTTCCATACTTTCAGGTAGTTGGTCGACAGACTCAACCGGAATGGCAGCCCACTTTTCGAACTCGAGTTCCGGGCTGAATGCTCGAAAATAATCAAGCGGATAAAACTGAATCGAATAACGGTCATTGCTCTTAGCATGCTCAATCTCCTTGCGGCGTGACATAAAACGTTGCCACAATTGTCCGGTTCGGTTTTCTGCGATTGACATACGCAAGCACATCCCAACCAGTAAAGTCTCCGGCAATGTTTCAATCCGATACTCCATCATTAGCGTTCCATTTTCAGCGGATGCTTCCTAAATAGATGATCAGCGGCCTGCATTACTTTCATACGTAACGGTTTCGGAAACTCAGGATGCGTAAATAAGAAGTTACGCACAAGGTCTGCCGCTTCCTCTGAATGATGGCCTGACAATAAACTACTAACCCAGCCCTGCGGGAAAAAGATATCACCGGTTTGCTGTATTTCCGGCAAAAGATCGAGCCCGGGCTCAATGTATTTCTCCCTTCCTTCTGAAAACTCCGGATGATTCAGATAATATAAAGCTGTTTGCACCCAAGGTTCATGCTCGCGGTTTTGAACTAAAACAAACGACTGAAACAAACTATCACGCACAGCCTCATAGGGCGATACTGCGGGACGAATAAACTGAAAACGCGCCTTCAAGTCGGGATTATCCAGGCGATTTTCCTGTGTATTCAGAATCTCTTCAGCCTTCTCCGGATAATATAAGGACAGCGTCAGCGACAGGCTCGTGAGTTGGGTTATCGTCAGGGCGTTTCCATCCAAGTCTTTATTTTCAAAGGCCTGATACAATGCTTGCAATCCTTTGGGTGAGCGAAGCAGCATGATTGCAGCATTGCAAAGTGCATTAGCATGTTCGGGATATTGAGCAATCTGCTCGCGAATCAACTTTTCGATCGCAGGCTGTAATGCGGACTTTTCGTCCGCCGTCAGATCACCCTGATAGCAAGCCGCTAAATACGAAACCATTCGCTCGTAAAGTACAGCATCTTTTTCTGCGGGCAGATTCGTGATCACCGCCTGTGCAAAATCGGAAGGAGCTATCTTGCCTTCAAGCCAGTTCTCGTGCAAATCAATCCAGGCCGCAGCACGCAGCACCACATCATCAATTTCGGATAAGTGTGCAGCAAAATAGCTAAGTGTCAACGAATCTATCTCAACAAAGCCGTAAGCTTTACCGTTGCCGTTTAAATAAATCCAATCAACACCTTCGGCCGGCAAAACACCAGTGAGTTTTATCTCCGCCTGATTCAATGCTACCGACTCACGATGCGAGCTATCGCCTTCCGGCCAAACCACCTGCAGCTGCTGTTGCCAAATGCGTCCTTTTCCAGATGGATCATCTTCACGGATCACCAAATCTGCACCTTCTGCCTTAACCTTTAAATGAGGACGTCCGGCTTCTTCAACCCATACTTTCGACCATTCTTTTAAACTTCCATCCGTATCGAGCAGTGCGATCAAATCGTTCCATCCGGCATTGCCATAGCTGTAATCTTTTAAGTATTCTTGCAAGCCTTGCTGCAGTTTCTCTTTTCCGATGCGGTCCTCAAGCATACCCATTACCACCGGCGCTTTGTGGTAAATGATAGAACCATACAAGGTTCCGGCATCCTGTAAATTATCCAACGGTTGGGTAATCGGATTTGCCCCCTCGGTGCGATCGACGGAGTAAGCATCAGCATAATGCGCCATCAGGAACAACAACTCCTGGTTAAAGTCGGGAAACAACGGCGCAGTCACCTTGTCGGCAATAAAGTTGGCATACACCTCCTTCAGCCAAACCTCATCGAACCAAGGCATGGTAACCAAATCGCCGAACCACATGTGCGAAGTTTCGTGTGCAATCAGGTTGGCGCGATTCAACAGCTCTCGCGGTGTTGGCTTACCCTCGAGAAAAAGTCGGGAATCACTGTACAGCGTAACCCCCGGATGCTCCATACCACCATATTGGAACGAGGGCACAGCAACCAAATCATATTTGGGAAAAGGATACGGAATACCCGTATAGCTTTCAATACTATCGACCGACAGGAAGAGCAGATTGAAGATCTCGTCAAGATTATTCTCGAGTTTTGCCGGACTGTTTTCCCGGTGGTATAAGGTGTATGTACGTCCTTCATGCGTACGGCTAACTTTTTCGAACTT
>QKCF01000411.1 GCA_003246935.1 Sunxiuqinia sp.
GATTTGTATGTTCAGGCATTTCAGCGTAAGTTTGGCAACCGAAAAGCATTCCGCAAAGGAGTTGCGCAAAAGATAGAACAGTTTGATTTTCGATATGAGTAATTTCTGGAACGATATAAAAAGGCCAATTTTGGCATTGGCACCAATGGAAGATGTAACCGATACCTCTTTTCGTGAGCTGGTGGCCCGGATTTCAGACCAGGAATGTCTTCAAATTCTATTTACCGAGTTTACAGCGGTGGATGGTATGAACCATCCGGTTGGCAAGGAACGTGTGTCAGAGCGGCTCATCGTGAGTGAATCTGAACGGAAAATTTTGAATGAGAAGGGAATTAAGCTGGTTGCACAAATCTGGGGAAATAAACCGGAGGTGTTCCACAAAGTGGCCAAAGAGATTACCGAAGAATACCAATTTGACGGATTAGACATTAACATGGGATGTCCAGTCAAAAATGTGGTCAAGCAGGGCTCGTGCAGTGCTTTGATTGACCAACCTGCATTGGCACAGGAAATCATTTTAGCAACAAAGGAAGCGACGCACCTGCCGGTGTCGGTAAAAACGCGTACGGGGATTAAAAAGCACGATACGGATCGTTGGATCACACAGGTGCTGGAAACTCGCCCGGCGGCAATCACATTGCATGGGCGTACGCAGAAGCAGCAATCGGATGGATTGGCCGACTGGGATGAAATTGGCAAAGCTGCGCGGTTGCGCGATGCAATTGCACCCGAAATACCATTCTTAGGAAATGGTGATGTATTATCGTATCAGCAGGCTTGTGATTACACGCGGCAGTACGGTTTAGACGGAGTGATGATCGGGCGTGGGATTTTCCACAATCCCTGGTTTTTTAATGGAGAAGAAGCAGAGCGGACGAAAGAAGAAAAACTGGAACAGCTGGTTTTACACACGCGTTTGTTTGAACGCAACTGGAGTGGTCAGAAGAATTTCAATATTTTGAAACGCTTCTACAAAATTTACACAAATGGTTTTCCGGGGGCTGCCGCTATGCGGGCTGAACTAATGAACGCCAACTCGTTCGATGAAGTTTATCAGTTGGTTGGCGCTCATGTTTTTCCTTTGACTTAGTGAGAGCAATTATCGTGCTCAGTGCAAATGGTAAAGTTCGTGAAGAAGTCATTGCGGATATATTTATCTAACGCTTCTTCAACTGAGCATTTAAATCCTGCGATAACTTCAATATTTTGACCTTTAAGCTTCTTGATGGCGCCTTCTCCAATTCCTGAAGCCAGCATGATATTTACATTTTGAGCAGCTAATTCGTCCGCTAAATTTGACTTGCAGCCACATTCTTTTGAGGTTACCAGTTTACTTTGGGCAATGACCTTTTTTTTCTCATTCAATTCAAAAATTGAAAAATAGTCGCAGTGCCCAAAGTGTTCATCAACTTGGTTGTCTTTTGTTGGAATTGCTATTTTCATAATTGTTCGTTCTTATAATGAGTTTAAGTGCAAAATTAATCAAACATACAGAACTTAAGTTCAAAAAATATATTGAGCGAACAAAAAATAGCATGATTTAACATTCGGGATAAATCATGCTACTTCAAGCGTAAAAAGATTGGTCAATTTACTTGTCCTCTTTCGGGATAAAATTCAATGATACGGAATTAACACAGTGCCTGGTGTTTTTATTGGTCAATCTTTCTCCATAGAAAACATGTCCCAAATGAGCTCCACAGTTCGTACAGGTAATTTCTGTTCTCCTTCCATCGGCATCGACTGATTTTTTAATTGCTCCCGGAATCTCGTCATCAAAGCTCGGCCAGCCACAGCCCGAATCAAATTTATCTTTTGACCGGTAAAGTGGTGCGTTGCATTGTTTGCAAGTATAGGTGCCATCCTCGTGGAAATTGTAGTACTTACCTGTAAATGGGCGTTCTGTTCCTTTCTCCAGAATGACGAACCGTTCAAAATCATTTAATGGATTGTATGCCATGGTATCCTTTTTAATTGAATGATCCTGTGCGCATGCTACAAAATAAAAAGCTGCGAACAGAATTGTTAGTAACTGTTTCATCACTTTTTATTTCAGATACAATTGTCGGATCTGTTTTGTTTGCGAAGAGATGTTAAAATTGCCGAACAATGTTTTACAGTATAGGCAAGAGGTACAAAAACGAAAAAAAATGGCAAACAGAACCTCCAAGAATAAAAAAATGAAATACCAGGTGGAAGAATGGAACTTTAGGGAACAGGAAAAATATGGCACCGATCGTATAACTGATTCCTCCGGCTAACAAAAACCAAAGCGAAATATTTGGCACATTGGCAATGATTGGTGCTGCTGCCAATATAATAAGCCAGCCCATGATAATGTATAACAAAGTCGAAATATTCCGCCAACGAGGTTTGTAAAACCACATTTTGAATACAATTCCGGCAACGGCAAGTGACCAGATCAGTCCAAAGAGGGTCCAACCGATCCATCCTCGTAGTGAGATTAAGGTGATAGGTGTGTAAGAGCCAGCAATCAGAATGTAAATAGCAGAGTGATCGAATTTGTTGAGCTTTTCTTTCAGGCGTGGGTTTTTGACCCCATGGTAAAGCGTTGATGCCATGTAAAGCAAAATCATACTGACTCCGAAAACCGAAAAGCTAACAATATGCCATACATTGCCATAAAGTGCACCGAAAACATTTAACAGCACAATGCCGGCAATTGCGAGTGCAATTCCAACTCCGTGAGAAATACTGCTGGCAATTTCTTCTGCTTTTTTCAGTTTCAGTCTTTTTAGTTTCATCAGAGGTGATCTTTTCGAGACTGTAAATGTATAAAAATGACATTACTGGTTTAGCTTTATATCTCAAGGGTTAAATGGGGGTGTGTTTAATGCATTGTGGATTAGTTGTTTGATGGCTTCAGATTATTTTAAAATTAAAAGAGTTCATTTAAGTTGAGAAAATAGTTTAAGTTCGTACATCCTAAATCCTTCAATGCCTGAATTGTCAAAACAAATAAAATATCTAGATGACCAAGACATCTTGGCGCGAATAGCCAAGGGCGATCTGAATGCATATCGCTGTTTATTTGATAAGTATTTTGCCGATCTATGTAATTTCCTGCTCGTCTATCTTCATGATAAGTCGTTTGCGGAGGAGGTTGCACTGGAGGTTTTTACGGTTGTTTGGGAGAAAAGGGAACAACTTCAGGTTCGGTCAAATATCAAGTCATATCTATTTACTGCCGGAAAGAACAGGGCTATCAGTATTTTTCGGCGTTCCAAGCAGCATCTTTTAGCAAGTCTTGAAGTGGAAGATCAGTCGTCAGCCACTGATATTGGTTCAGATGTTTACCTTGAGAACGAGGAGCTTCGCCAGCTTATTGATAAGGCGATTAATGCTTTGCCCGAGCAAAGCCGGAAAATTTATCAGATGGCTTGGGAAGACAATCTTTCGCATAAAGAAATCGCCGAAAAATTAGGGTTAAGTCCCAAAACTGTAGAAAATCACGTCGGAATAGCGCTTCGAAAGCTAAGAGAGCAACTTCGTCCATATTACAAGCAAATTTTATTATTTTGTATTTCAGCTTCTTAGTCTGTTTTTTCTGCAAATACTAAAAAATGTGAAATTCCTTTGAGGGATTTTTTAAGACTTAGCGTCTAATCTACAACAAAGCGTTTATGAAAGAAACTCAAACACCATGGGAAGCGATAGGAACTTATCTGAACAACAGGTCGGATAAGGAGAGCGAGGCCATTATAAAAGCATGGTTGAAAGAATCACCCAAAAATATTCAATTGTTTAAGGAGATTGTTGATACTAAGTTTCTGACAGAAAAGATACAATCCGCCTATGTACCAGACATGGATCATTTGTGGGGAGAGTTAATGAACAGGATACAACCACCAGCGACGAAGAATAAAACGGTTGTGCTGAAATACTTAAAATATACAGCAGTTGCTGCAGCGCTTGTTTTAGCTTTTTTTGTTGGAAAGATGTGGACTTTGTCGATGAAAAGTGCCGATGGTGATCTTGTGTCTTATTCTACCTCATTTACAGAAGCGGGACAGCGCTCAAATATGATTTTGCCTGATGGTACAAAAGTCTGGTTGAATTCAAGCTCAGAGCTGAAATACACTTCTGCTTTTAATGGAGAGAATCGCGATGTATATATTAGTGGAGAGTGCTATTTCGAAGTGGCAAAGAATCCGAAAAAACCTTTTATTGTCCATGCCAATGATTTGCAGGTCAAGGTTTATGGGACCCATTTCAATGTTAAAGAGAGTGCTAAGCTGAAGCAATCGGAAGTGACTTTGGTTGAAGGAAGGGTTGAAGTCCTGAACCCTGACAATAAATCGTTATCATATTTAAAGCCAGGAGAGAAATTGATCCTAAACGGACAAAAATTTAATGTGGAGAAGGAGATTAATGCTGGGGCAATGATTGCCTGGACGCAAGGGGTTTTGACTTTTGAGGATCAGCCTTTCGAAGAAGTGGTTGACTACTTGGAGACATGGTATGGAGTTTCGATTCATCTGGATCAAGAACTTCATAATAATCACAGATATACTTTTAAAGTAAAAACCGAAAGTCTTCGTGAAGTACTGGAGTTGATTTCAGTAATCACACCGATACAATACAAAATAGATGGGGAACATGTATTTATAAAGTCGAAAAAATCTTAAAAATAAAACAGGAAAGGCGGCCACCTTTCCTGCTTATTATATCAATTGTTAAACCGAATCCGGATTACACGACTTACCGCTAAATAGGACTGTAAACCAGATTCATAACTGATCGTGTAAAACTATGAAAAAAAAACGATTGAATTTGTGCAGGGGAAACTCGTGCACGAAAAAAATGCTTTTGTCTATGAAGCTTACAGTTATTTTAACCTTACTCACGACGTTTACCGTCTTTGGAGGGAGTTTTGCTCAAAACTCTAAATTAAATCTCAAAATTCAGGACAGACAAGTTAAGGATGTGTTGAATGAGATTGAAAATCAGTCTAATTACACCTTCATGTACGACAACAAGCAAGTGGATGTTGAACGCCATGTAAGCTTGGATGTACAAGGTAAGAACCTGGATGAAGTGTTAGCTGATATTTTTGCAGGAACAAATGTGACTTACAAATTGATTGATCGTCACATTATGTTAGTTGGTGAAGATAGTCCAAGATCAGTAAATCAGGAATTTAGTGTTAAAGGGAATGTGGTTTCAGGGGATGGCGAACCACTCCCGGGGGTTACAATCGTTGTCAAAGGTACGAGTAAAGGCACCATTACTGATATAGACGGAGCTTTTAGTCTAAATGGGATTAAGTCATCAGACGTTCTTTTGTTCTCGTTTATTGGAATGAAGCCTCAGGAAATAGCTGTCGGGAGTCAAACTGTTTTCTCGGTGGTGATGGAAGACGAAACAATCGGTGTTGATGAGGTAATGGTGATCGGTTATGGTACAACTAGTCGCAAAGATTTTACTGGTTCTGTTTCTAAAGTTGAAATGGAAGATTCACCGCTTGCATTAACCCCAAGAACAGATGTTTCGGATGCTCTTCGTGCCGTGGTTCCCGGGATGAACGTTTCGCAACAGCAGGGGGCAGGTCAGTCACCTTCTATTTTGATTCGCGGACAAAAATCAATTGATTCTGGTGCAACCTCTCCGCTTATCGTTGTTGACGGTGTGATTTTTATGGGGGCAATGCGTGATATTGATCCTTCAACAGTTGAAAGTATTACCGTAAGGATGCGACTTCAGTTTCAGTATACGGATCACGTGCAGCTAACGGGGTTGTTTTAATTACAACAAAATCAGGATCAAAAGGTAAGCCTGTTGTTAATTTCCAAAGTTCATTAGGTGTTTCCAGTGTGATTAATCAAGCCGATGTTTTGAGTCCTGAAAATTGGATTCGCAAGGTGAACTTATTGCAGGGACTTGATGAAGATGCAGACCCAACAAGCTGGATGTCTGTTTTTGAAGCTGAAAATTATGCTGCGGGTAAAACAACCAACTGGCAGGATTTAGTATCCAGAACAGGTATTGCCCAAAATTATTCGCTGTCTGTTTCCGGAGCAAACGAACGTTCAAACTATTATCTATCTGCTTCTTATAATGACACTCAGGGGGTGTTGAAAGGTGATGATTACAGTCGATTGTCAATTTCTTCAAGATTGAAAACGGATATCACGGATTGGTTGCAGCTTGGTGGAAATTTTAACTTTAGTTTCAATGATTATTCCGGTCCGTCGACTTACAATATTTACCAGGCAATCCGTTTGACGCCATACGGTCGCGTTTATCGCGATGAAGAAAATGGTTTGTTGGAAAAATATCCTGCAACAGAAGGTATTTACCGTACCAATCCTCTTTGGGATGTTGAAAGTAATACGATCGACGATCACGATGTATATTATACTACTGTTTTGGCCGGAAATATTTTGGTTAAGGTGCCATGGGTTGATGGTCTTAGTGTAAGAATGGATTATTCACAGACATTGAGAAATATCGAACGTGATTATTTCACGCACGAAGGCAATTATGTATTGGAGGGAACTTCGGATGATCGTCAGCTGCGATGAGTGATCTTTTAGCCAAGGCAAACGGTTATAGCGCAAGGACAAACACATCAGCTTATGTTTGGAATAACATTTTAAATTATAAGCAGGCTTTCGGAAAACATTACGTCGATTTTACCGGTGTTTATACACGTGACTCTTACGATTACAAATATAAACGCGTTGATGGTTCCGATTTCTCTGGTCTTGGCAATACTGAATTGGGATACAACGGATTGGCATACGCTGAGACGCAGCAGATAAACAGCTTTAATAATACATTGAAAACAAACGTTGGTTATTTGGCCCGTTTGAACTATAACTACGACGATACTTATCACCTGACATCTTCAGTACGTCGCGACGGAGCTTCTGTGTTTGGAGAAGATTCAAAGTGGGGAACTTTCTATTCATTGGGGGTTGGCTGGACCGTGTCTAATGAAGAATTCATGAAAGATCTAGAAAAGGTCGATTATTTGAAATTGAAATTCTCATGGGGTCAAAATGGTAACCAATCGTTGAGTCCTTATCAAACGCTATCTACTTTGGCTTTGGGACAAACGGGCGGTTATAGTTATCCATTTGGAAATACATCAGAAGTATCTTGGGGACAACGTGTTAGTGCACTCGGAAACACTGAGTTGGGATGGGAAAAGACAACAGCAATGAACACTGGGTTTGAGTTGAATATGTTCAAAAACAAGGTGAGTCTTAACACTGATGTTTATTTCTCGAAAACCACCAATCAGATTTTCAGTCGCAGCATCCCTGTAATGGCTAACGGTATTACTTCGATAGATGCAACAATGGGACAAGTTAATAACTGGGGGCTTGAAATAACGTTAAACACAACAAATGTGCACTCTTCTGATTTCGAATGGTCTTCTTCGTTAACATACTACATGAACCGCAACAAACTAAAAGAGTTGTACGGTGATGGTAATGATGATATTTCGAACAGCTTGTTCCTGGGAAAATCATTAGGTGCAATTTACGGCTATAAGACTGACGGTATTGTTCAGGAAAGCGATGACGAGTACATGACTACCAATGGAGCAGTAGCGGGGGATGTTAAATTTTACGATAAAGAAGGGGATGGAGTTGATTCTAATGATAGAATGATTTTAGGATATTCTCCTGATAATTTCCGTATGTCGTTCTCAAATAACTTCAAGTATAAAAACTTCGAGGTTTATGCACTGATCTCCGGTATTTTTGGCGGAAACAATTATTACAAAGCGACTAACATTTATGCTTACCGCACAGCGAGTGATGTTGTTTTTGACAACAACTTCAATCATGGATGGTGGACTGCGGAAAACCAAAGTAACAAATATCCACGTATTGGTTATACTGATGGTCGCTATGCACCATTACAATCACGTTCTTTTGTTCGTCTGCAGAATTTAAGCGTGTCGTATACATTTAATCAACTTTGGGTTAAAGAATTAAATCTGAAAAATTTCAGAGTATTTGCATCAGCAACCAACTTGTTCACAATTACAGGATGGGAAGGTGGAGATCCGGAGACTGCTCAAACTTTAGGAAGTGGATATAGCTACGGGTATCCGTTGTCATCAACCTACTCGTTAGGCTTAAGTTTAACATTTTAATTAGAGGAAGAATATAATGAAAACAAAGATATTTATTCTGTTTAGTTTAGGGGTGTCAATGCTGTTTGCGCTAAGCTCTTGTAACGACAAAGAATTCTTAACGGAAGAACCGGAAACGTTCTACACAACTGAAAACTCTTTCAACACGGTTTCTCAAGTTGAGGCTAGTGTAACCAATATGTATGTTCATATCCGGTATTGGTTTCAGAACAATTACTTTTTAAAAGGACAGGGAACCGATTTGTTGGATACTCCTTATTGGCGTTGTAGCGGTAATGGTTATTCAAACTATAGCTCATGGAACTCGGAATATGGGTCAGTTAGAGATGTTTGGAATGCATTTTATCAGTTAGTCAGCTATGCCAACCAAACATTGGAAGGTGCAGAGACCGACGGACTGGTATGGGATAGTGAAGATACCTACGATTACGTGGTTGCACAATCGAAATTTTTCCGTGGATTTTCTTATATGACGCTTGCAGAATTGTTCGGTGGGGTCCCGCTGGTTAGTGAATTCTATACAACTCCAAAATATGATTTTGTTCGCTCATCAAGAGAAGAGACATATCGCTTTGCTATTGGCGACTTGAAAGCAGCGTTGGATGGTATGCCTGATTATCCGGAAGAAGCAGGACGAGTGGCTAAAGGTGCGACTTATCACTATTTGTCTGAAGCTTACCTGGGACTTGCTACTGAATTGGATGATAATACTACTTATCTGGATTCATCCATTTACTACGCCAGCCAGGCAATTAGTCTCCATAGTTTGATGACAGGCCGTTTTGGATCAAGAGCTAATTCTGATGGAGGTTCTTCAATGAACGGAGTTGATGCTTACTATGAAGACGGTGATGTATTCTTCGACATGTTCCAACGCGGTAACTTGGATTATGAAGAAGGAAATACAGAAGCACTGTGGACACTTGAAAATGATTACGATGTATATTTGGCTTATGGCGGTAATAACTACCTGGCTTATCCTCGCGAATTTTCACCTGTATTAAGAAATGCATATTGGAATAGTGACTATAAAGAAGGCAACGCTTCGCCTTGGTTGTCATTGATCAATGCCTATGTTGGTGGTCGTGGAGTGTCAAGTATTCGTCCAACCGAATACGTTGTTGATGACGTTTGGAAAGACGATTTTGCGAACGATATCAGAAACTCAAGCGCGAATATTCGTCGCCAGTTTGTTTGTATGGATCCGGATCATTCGCTGTACGGAGATACTGTAACATTGGATATGTTGGATCAAACTACTTTGGAAAGATTGTATCCAGTATGGACAAAGCTTGCTCCTATTGATGACTGGGGATACGAGGATTTAGCTGATGGCGGTAACCGTTCAAATATGTACCGTGATGAATATGCATGTCGTTTGTCTGAGACTTACCTGTTGAGAGCGGAAGCATACTTCCGTAAGGGAAATAGTCAATTGGCCGCTGATGACATTAATGAATTGAGAAGCAGGGCTCAATGTTCATACATGGCTACTTCTGGAGATATCTCGCTGGATTTCATTTTGGATGAACGTACTCGCGAATTATTTGGAGAAGAGAGAAGATGGTGTACCCTGCTTCGCATGGGGGTAGCAACAGATCGGATTGCTAAATACTCTTATTACGCAGGTTCTGAAAGTTCA
>QKCF01000309.1 GCA_003246935.1 Sunxiuqinia sp.
TCAATGGCAACGGTTTGTGCGGGTACAATGGCCATGATGGACGCTGGTATTCAAATGAAACGCCCGGTATCGGGTATCGCAATGGGTTTGATTACCGATAAAGGTAACACCAAATTCGCGATCCTTTCAGATATCTTGGGTGACGAAGACCACTTGGGTGACATGGACTTCAAAGTAACCGGTACCGAAAAAGGTATTACGGCTACCCAAATGGATATCAAAGTTGACGGTCTGTCATACGAAGTAATGTCTCAGGCTTTGATGCAAGCAAAACAAGGCCGCGAACACATCATGGGCAAAATCCTTGAAGTGATCGACGTACCTCGTGCTGAATACAAACCGAATGTTCCTCGCGTTGAGACCGTGATCATTCCGAAAGAGATGATTGGACCGATCATTGGCCCTGGAGGTAAAAACATCCAGAAACTGCAGGAAGAAACAAAAACCACCATCGTTATCGAAGAGAAAGACGAAAAAGGTTATGTTGAAATTTCGGGCTTGAACAAAGATGCTTTGGAAGCTGCCAAAGAACGCATCAAGAAAATTATTGCACTTCCTGAAAAAGGAGAAATCTACAAAGGTAAAGTGAAGTCGATTACGACTTTCGGAGCGTTCATCGAGATTCTTCCTGGTAAAGAAGGTTTGTTGCACGTGTCTGAAATTGCATGGGAACGCGTTCAAAATACTGAAGATGTACTGAAAGTAGGTGATGAAGTTGAAGTGAAATTGTTGGATATCGATCGCGACAATAAACTGAAACTTTCTCGTAAAGTGCTTCTTCCAAAACCTGAAGGTTATGTAGAACGTCCGGAGCGTGAACGTGGGCCTCGCCGTGAAGGTGGCGATCGTGGAGAACGCCGTGATCGCGGAGACCGTGGTGATCGTCGCGATAACCGTGACCGTGGACCTCGTCGTGATAACGGCGATCGTCGCCCTCAGAGAAATGAAGATTAATTCAATTTCTTAGATATAATGAATGCCTGCTTTTTGCAGGCATTTTTTTTGACCTATTTTTGCCATCAATCAAATAAACAGAAGAACGTCATGGAAGACTGGTATCCCGGATTGGAGAAAAAAATTGTCGATCAGTTGAAAGGATCGAATATAAAAGATTTGCGTTTCTTTCGTATTGAAGAATATTTGCGGAATGCAGAGCGTACCGATGCGCAGGCTTCCGGTTGCAAGGAGTGCTACTCATTTCGTCAGGAAATTGATCAACTGAGCGACGATGTTGCGAAAGCAGTTCATCACCCGGGGGCTGAACGGCGGAAACTCGATTCGTTGCAATCGCGCCTGAATGACCACATGCGAAAGGGGCACGATTTTTATCCGCCTTCCTATCATACTTACCTTCAATCGGTGTATTGGACCGTTGGTTTTATGGCGCTGGCTTTCCTTTTGACCTTGATTTTTCCTACCGTAGAAAAATTTGTCTTTTATTCTCCGGCCTTTGCTATCGGTCGGGCAGGTAATTGGCGGCAAAAAAGACAGAAAAGTAAGGGATTCTGATAAAATCTTGTAATAAATCTTGGTCGGTTATTACTGATTGTTCATACAACTTTCACCGATCAACTTTGATGCAAATAAAAAAAATAGTCTATTTATCTACCGTGTTGCTTATGGCCTCGTGTACACAAAAACTGAGTTACCCCGAAACAAAGAAAGAAGCGGTAATTGATGATTACTTTGGAACAACCGTTGAAGACCCTTATCGCTGGCTGGAGAATGATACTTCTGCAGAGACTGAAGCGTGGGTTGAGGCGCAAAATAAAGTCACTTTTGCTTATTTGAATAAGTTACCCAATCGCGAAAAAATTAGTCAGCAGTTAACTGAACTACTGGATTATGAACGGGTAAGTACTCCTTTCAAAAAAGGCGGGAAATATTTCTTTTCGAAAAATGACGGGCTGCAGAACCAGAATGTTTTGTTTATGACCGACTCATTGGCTGGCGAACCTGTCGTTTTACTGGATCCGAATACATTGTCGGATGATGGTACGGTGGCTTTGTCCGGAAACGAAATCTCGGATGATGCTAAATACCTGGTGTATTCAATAGCCCGAAGCGGTTCGGATTGGAACGAGGTTTTTGTCAAAGATATTGAAACAGGAAAGCTGTTGGATGATCACCTGATGTGGGTTAAATTCTCCGGTCTTTCGTGGTACGACGGAGGTGTTTTCTATAGCCGTTACGATGAACCGGAAGCCGGAAGTGAGCTTTCACAATCAAACGAATATCAAAAGGTTTATTACCACAAGATTGGCACAAGTCAGAGCAATGATATTTTAGTGAAGGACGATCAAGAGCATCCAAAGCGCATGTTTGGAGCCGGAGTTACAGATGATAAACGTTTCTTATTGTTATCGTCAAGTGAAGGTACAAGCGGGAACGCGCTTTTCGTAAAAGATTTGATTGAGCCGAACGCTGATTTTGTGCCGGTGATGAAGAGCTACGAGTATGATTTCGATGTGGTTGACAATTTGGGCAACGACTTGTATGTGTTAACCAACTACAAAGCACCTAAATATCGCCTGATTAAAGTGGATTTCACAAAACCGGAAGAGGAAAACTGGGTTGAAGTTCTACCAGAATCAGGAAACGTGCTCGAATCTGTTTCATTCAATGGGGGAGAGATTGT
>QKCF01000244.1 GCA_003246935.1 Sunxiuqinia sp.
GTACTTTCTGGAATATGGCGGAACCTTTGAAAACCAACGGCGGGCAATGAACCATTTGTTGCTGGTTGTACCATTGTCTTTATTCATCATCATTGGTTTGTTGTATCTCAATTTTGGAAGTATGCGCTTTGCCATGATTATTCTCTTGAACCTGCCGTTTGCTTTATCTGGTGGCGTGTTCTTGCTCTGGCTGCGTGGCATGTATTTGTCGGTATCTGCGAGTATTGGTTTTGTTGCGTTATTTGGTGTTGCTGTGTTAAATGGTATAGTATTGCTCGACCACATTAATGAGTTGCGGAAGGATCACTCCGGTTTGTTGAAAAAGCTTGTGGTTCAGGGTTCGGGTGACCGCCTTCGCCCTGTGCTGATGACGGCATTGGTTGCCAGTTTGGGCTTTATTCCGATGGCTTTCAACTCCGGTCCGGGGTCAGAAGTTCAACGTCCTTTGGCGACCGTAGTAATCGGTGGTTTGATTACTTCAACGTTTTTGACGTTATTGGTTTTACCAACGATTTATCTGTGGGTGGAAGGTAGACGTAATAAGGACAAAGTCGCTTAAGTACTTTTAACATCTTACCTCTTTTTATTAATCAGTCCTTAACGGGTGAGTTGTTTCAATAGTTGTATTTTGCAGTGAACCTAATTGAATGATAAGATTAATTCTAAAATGGAGCAAAGAAGAAAGGCTTCTCAGTCGGGAAGTAACGTACATACAATTTTAGGAGCTGGTGGCTCTATTGGTAACTGTCTGGCCGAGGAGTTATTGAGGCAGAATAAGTTGGTTCGACTGGTTAGTCGCAGAGGATATGCAATGGCCGGTGCCCAATCGGTGAAGGGTGACTTAACGTCATTCCCCGATGTGTTGAATGCCGTGAAGGGATCAGATGTAGTGTATCTGTGTGTTGGCTTGCCTTATCGATATGACATTTGGAAAGAGCAATGGCCGCGCATAATGGATTATGTCACAGAGGCATGTATCAAGGAAAATGCACTGCTCATTTTCTTCGATAACGTTTATATGTACGGAGCTGTAAATGGAATGATGACAGAAGAAACTCCTTACAATCCATGTAGCAAAAAGGGAGAGATAAGAGCCAAAATCGCCAGCCAATTGCAGTACGAAATGGAACAGAAGAATGTCAGGGCGATTATTGCAAGGGCTGCTGATTTATATGGGCCACACTCTGATCAAACAAGTATACTTTGGCAGTTGATTATTCGAAATATACAGGCTGAAAAGTCAGCTCAATGGGCTGGGAGCCTGGTGGAACCGCACTCTTTTACCTATACGCGTGACTGCGGGAAAGCACTTGTAATGCTTGCTGAAAGAGCTGGTGCTCAAGGACAGGTATGGCACATGCCTACGGCTAGTCCTGGCTTAACTGCAAAACAATGGACGCAGTTGATTGGCATTGAATTAGGGAAAAGTACTAAGTGTAGGTTGGTACCAAAGTGGGCCTTGAGGTTGTACGGTTACTTTGATAGAACAGTACAGGAAGCGTATGAGATGCTTTATCAACAGGAATTGGCTTATTGCTTTGATTCCGGAAAGTTTGAGAAAGCTTTCAACTTCTCCCCTACCTCGTATGAACAGGGTATTAAAGAGACTTTGAGCTTTTTGAATTCACGCTAAACTTCGGTTGGGAACAAGGTGATTTTCCCATTCTTTTCAGTTAGCGAGTAGTTTTGTCCGAAAAGGAGCGGCATATTTTCGTCGATATGTCCTGACGGACAGTTGAAGAAAACAGGGAAATTTGTAGTCTTTAACAGCATTGAGTATGATCTCTTCTACGCTTTGTCCGAAGGGCGAGTCATTGTCTTTCATGTCGGTAAAACTGCCAACTAATAAGGCTTTTAAGTTTTTAAGGGAGTCAGATTGTTTCAGCCCGTACATCATTCGATCCAGGTGGTACAGGTACTCCGATAGGTCTTCAATGAACAGTATCTTGTTGTTCGTTTCAATTTGTTGAGGCGTGCCCAATAAGCTGTAAACGATAGAAAGGTTCCCTCCACAAAGTTCGCCGGTAGCGTTTCCTGTTTTATTAAGTTGAGCTTGGTCGAAACTATACGCTGGAAGATTTCCCGAAATGAGCTGAACGAGTTGACGATAACTTTCTGTGGGCTGGTCATCGTTCAAGTAGAAGCCGGGCATTGGGCCATGAATACTACAGAAACCATATTTTTGGAAGTAAGCATGTAGGACGGTGATGTCGCTGAAACCAATCAGCCATTTCGGAGCTTCTTTAAATTTTTCAAAGTTGAGTTGATCAGCAATTCTGATTGTCCCATAACCGCCTCTTGAGCAAATAATAGCTTTACATTGTGGATCGTCCATTGCTTCCTGCAAATCTGCTAATCGTTGTTTGCTGCAAACTGAAAATGATTGTCAAAAACGTGGTTTCCAACAATTACTTCATAACCTTCGGCTTTTAACAGTTCGAATGCCGACTTAACTTTTTCCGGCTTAATTTTTCCTGCTGGTGAAACGATCCTGATTCGATCGCCCTGACTTAAAAAGGCTGGTTTTCTCATGGACTTCAATTTGGGTTTGAAGATAATAAATCTTCACGCAAACAGCTTTTAACTTAATAGTCAAAACATCGTAAAAGACAGCATAGTAGTTTGTTATTAAACAGATTAAATTTTTGAGCTATGAGAAATCGGGTTGGTGTGCTTGGGTCTGGCGTAGTTGGTCGGATTCTTGCGAATGGTTTTCTGAGATACGGATACCAGGTTATGGTTGGCACCCGCCAGCCAGGGAATTTGCGCGAGTGGTTGGCCGAAGCTGGTGATAATGCATCACTTGGCTCATTCGAAGATGCTGCTCGATTTGGCGATGTAGTTGTACTTGCAGTGAAAGGAAGCGCTGCTGAGTTTGTGCTGGATTTGGCGGGAGCAGCAAACCTGCATGGTAAAACGGTGATTGATACCTGTAACCCGATTAGTAGCGATCCGCCGGATAATGGCGTTCTTAGGTATTTCACGCCCCAAAATATGTCTTTAATGGAGCAGTTACAAACAAAATATTCGCGAATACGTTTCGTAAAGGCATTTAACAGTGTTGGAAATGCGCTAATGGTAGATCCCGATTTCAAAGAAAAACCAACGATGTTTATTTGTGGAAACAGTGATGAAGCTAAGAATGATGTGAAGACAATATTGACACAATTCGGATGGGAGTATGAGGATATGGGGGGTGTCGAGGCAGCTAGGCCGATAGAGATGCTCGCAGTGTTGTGGTGTATTCCAGGATTTTTGCGGCATGAGTGGAATCATGCTTTCCGATTGATCAAATAGAAGCGGATTGGACGAATATTTGGAAGTAAAAAAGGCTGTCATCAGGACAGCCTTCACTTATATTATATTTTCTTGTAGATCCACGCTCCGGAACCCGATGATTGGCTTATGTAGTTTTCACGGGCATTCATCGCATCTTCAATAGTGATGTAACCACCTAGCGAGATGTAGTTCAAGCCTTTGATTACCCCCAGATTTGTACCCTGAAATCCTTTTTTGTCCAATTGACGGATAAACAGGTTCGCATTTTCTTCATTTTTGAAACTACCAACAATCAGGAAATAACGAGCAGGGGCTTCTTGCGCTTTGGCTTCCACTGGGGCTTCTTCCACGCTGGTTTCTTCTGCCTCCATTTCTTCGGGAACAATTGCTTCTTCAGCCATTGGAGTTTGAGTCGGTGCCATCATTTCACGGATGGTGCTCATATCCGATTTTTGAATGTGTGAAGTGTTGTTCTTTAATGGAATTACAGCCAGCGCAAACAAAAGCGGTACAGCTAAAAGTACTTTTTTCAAACTACGTTTTTGGAAAATTACTTCTACCGCCTCACGATTTTCTTGAGAAATGGCTTTCCGAGCAATTTGGCGAGCAAATAAGCTTTCGTATGAGAAAGATGTCAAGCCAAAAGCGTCGATATTCAGGTTTCCTTCAATTTTTGGAGTGAACACCAGATGCTGTTGTTCATCGTATTGCAAACTTCCAAGACCAGAAATTGCTACCTCTTCCCCGTCAGTTAACCGATAGTTAAGCTCTTGAACCAATAAATCAACTTTCTTGCGCGCTGCAATGTAGTTGAGGCCTTCTTGTGAGGCAACGTGGTTGATAAACAAGCCATCGTTGAAATTCAGCTTTCTGTTAAAGCTAACCGATTTACTGGGAGGTGTATGCTGAGCTGAGTGCAAGCCGGCTTGTTTGTAGTTGGTTACAAAACCGCCAAAGCCAGGAATGATCACACAGTCATTTAGCAATAATAATTCTTTGATGTAAGTTAGTAATTCCACAGATTTCATCTTTACTCAATCAAAAATAAGGAAAAATTAATGGGCTGCCAACGGAAAGTTTTCAACACGTTGAGGGACTTTTGAACCACTGGTGTATTAAGAGACACAGGCCGAATAGTCTAGGGTGATTTATTATTGCTATTTTTACAAGAAAATTAACTCCAACTTATGGCAACAAAAATATTGGTAACCGGAGGAACTGGTTACATCGGCTCTCATACAGTTGTTGAACTTCAACAGTCAGGTTACGATGTAGTCGTTGTTGACGACTTGTCAAATTCAAGCATCGAAGTTTTAGACAATATCGAAAAGATCACAGGTATTAAGCCTGCTTTCGAGCAGTTAAATCTTGCTGATGCAGTAAAAACAGATGAATTCTTCAGTAAGAACACCGACATTGCAGCAATCATTCATTTTGCTGCGTCAAAAGCAGTTGGCGAGTCGGTTCAAATTCCGTTGCATTATTACCGTAACAACTTGGTTTCGTTGATGAATATTCTGGATTGTCAGTTGAAGTACAACATTCCAAATATTGTATTTTCGTCATCATGTACAGTTTATGGCCAACCGGATGTTTTGCCGGTAACAGAAAAAACGCCTCGTAAAGATGCTGAATCGCCATACGGAAATACAAAGCGTGTGAACGAAGATATTTTGAATGACAGTATCAAGGCTTTTCCTCAGTTGAAAGGTATTGCTTTGCGTTATTTCAATCCAATCGGTGCACATCCAAGTGCATTGATCGGCGAGCTTCCTTTGGGCGTACCGCAAAACCTGGTGCCGTTTATCACACAAACAGCTGCCGGTTTGCGCGACGAGCTTAAAGTGTTTGGCGATGATTACGATACAATTGATGGTTCTGCTGTTCGCGATTATATCAATGTTGTTGATTTGGCTCAAGCGCATGTAGTTGCAATTGCACGTTTGCTCGAGGGCAAAAATAAAGCCGGTTACGAGATTTTCAACTTAGGAACAGGTAATGGATACTCGGTTTTAGAAATTGTAAACGGTTTTGAGAAAGCAACTGGAGTGAAGTTAAATTACAAAATCGTTGAGCGTCGTGCCGGTGATATCGAAAAGATTTGGGCTGACACTACGTATGCAAACGAAGAGCTTGGATGGAAAGCTGAAAAAGGATTGGAAGAAACTCTGGCTTCAGCGTGGAACTGGGAAAAACGCGTTCGCGGAATTAACTAGAATTTTAGGATTTATTTATTGAATATGAACGAGTCTTGTCTGTTGTACAAGTCTCGTTTTTCTTTTTAGTAAATTGTGTTCAGCTGCTCAAATAGCTTGTTTTTCAGTCATGGGTAAAAGTATGAAGAATAGCTTTATCTTTGTGCCCGTCAGATTGTTTTTATTGATCTGGATATTAAGTGTTTTAAAGAATGAAAATCAAAAAAGAGAATAGCGGTAAGGCGAACACGCCCAAAGGTCTGAAGCAACAAACGGTTCAGTTTAAGGTGAAGCAGGAAGCAGAACTGATGAAGTTTTTGGAGGAGAGCCTGCCTCATAAAAACCGGAACAACATCAAGACCATGTTGAAGAAACGGCAAGTTGTGGTTAACGGCACTGCAATAAGCCAGTTTAATCATGTTTTGAAACCGGGTGATTCTGTTGAGTTGAGCCGTCGGCCGGCGGAAGCCGCTCTCAAAATGCCGGGAGTCGTGATCGTTCATGAAGATGAGCATGTAATCGTGGTGAACAAAAACGCCGGCTTACTTACGATTGCTACCGACAAAGAGAAGCGTGACACTGTTTACAGCATGCTTAGTAGCTATGTGAAAACTCAAGATAAAAGCAATAAAATATTTATAGTGCACCGCCTCGATCGCGAGACTAGTGGTTTAATGCTGTTTGCTAAATCGAAAGAGGTGAAGGATTTGGTGCAGGAAACATGGACACAGACCGTAGCCGAGAGAACTTACCTTGCGGTTGTTGAAGGACAGCTCGATCCGCCGGAGGGTAAGCATAGCTCTTATTTGTTCGAAAGCAAAGCGTTCATCGTTTATTCGTCGCAAGATCCAACACGTGGACAACATGCGGTTACGAACTATTCAACAGTTAAATCAAATGAGTTTTTGTCGCTAATGAAAGTCAACCTGGAGACCGGACGCAAAAACCAGATCCGGGTGCATATGAAAGATCTGGGACACCCTATTATTGGTGATAAAAAGTACGGGTCAACCGTTAACCCGATTCGCCGATTGGGTCTACATGCTTGGGTGTTGGCATTTAAACATCCCGTTACTGGTAAAAAACTACGATTTGAGACTTCTATTCCAGGGAGTTTCTTGAAACTGTTTTAGTTCGAATTTTCAACCTACAGGTTGGTATAAAAGCTTTTAAAATGAAAACCATCTTAATTACAGGAGGAGCGGGCTTCATCGGTTCACACGTTGTAAGGTTGTTTGTGAATAAATACCCGAATTACAGAATCGTTAACCTCGATAAATTAACTTATGCAGGTAACCTCGCTAATTTGAAAGATGTTGAAGAATGCGCGAATTACGAATTTGTGAAGGGCGATATTGTCAATGGCGAGGCTATGCTTAGCTTATTTCGGCAATACCAATTTGATGGGGTTATTCATTTGGCGGCAGAGTCGCATGTCGACCGTTCGATATCGAATCCAACGGAGTTTGTGTTTACGAATGTGATTGGTACAGTCAATCTGTTGAATGCAGCCCGAGCTATTTGGAAGGATAACCGAGATGATAAGCTTTTTTATCATATTTCGACAGACGAGGTTTATGGCTCGCTTGGCAAAGAAGGCATGTTCACCGAAACAACAAAGTATGATCCGCATAGTCCTTACTCTGCATCAAAAGCGAGCTCGGATCATTTTGTACGGGCTTATTGCGATACCTTCGGATTGCCGACACTGGTTTCAAACTGTTCCAACAACTACGGCTCGTACCAGTTTCCCGAGAAATTAATTCCGCTTTTCATTCATAATATTCGTAATAAAAAGCCACTGCCTGTTTACGGCAAGGGCGAGAATATTCGGGATTGGCTTTGGGTCGAAGATCACGCGCGGGCTATTGATGTGATTTTCCATCAGGGAACAGTTGGAGAAACCTACAACATTGGCGGCCATAACGAGTGGACAAATATTGACTTGATTAAGTTGATGTGCGCAGTTATGGATCGTAAGCTGGGCAGGGCGAGTGGTGAATCGGAAAAACTGATTACCTACGTGAAAGACCGCGCTGGTCACGATTTACGCTATGCCATCGATTCAACCAAGTTGCAAAATGAGTTAGGCTGGGTTCCGAGTATTCAATTTGAGGAAGGCTTGGAGAAAACTATCGATTGGTATCTGGACAACGAAGCCTGGTTGGAAAATGTAACCAGCGGCGATTATCAGAAATACTACGAGGAGCAATATTCGAAAAGATAAAATTATAGTGACTTAAATGGCTGAAGGTTATCTGCAGTTGAAACGGGATAATATTTTCACGATTAATAGCTTTTCGGTAACTTCGCCCAAATTCAAAATCAATTAGCATGTTTTCAGGAATCGTAGAAGAATATGGCGTTGTAAAAGCCATTGTGAAGGAACAGGAAAACTATCATTTTACACTGACCTG
>QKCF01000300.1 GCA_003246935.1 Sunxiuqinia sp.
AGGCGGGTTGGGCTTCTTGTCAACAATCACCTGTGCTGTCGCGCTTTTGTCGTTAAGCATCCAGCAGAATGTTATTAGAAATGAGATCAAGGCTAACTTTTTCATGTGGCTTTGTTTTTATTGATCTGGCTAACGTTCTCCAAAAACGGTGCCATAAGTAAATCATCGACTGTTAGTTAAGATTGACAAGTTTAATCGAATTGCAGATGCGGGTAACGAATTCCCGTTAGGAAGTTCGTCATGGAATTGGAAGTTAGATTACTTTCTGTTCCAGTTCGTGGATATCTTCTTCCTTGAGGTTTTTAAAAATGCGTTGCAATTGTTGGGTTGCCTGTACCTTGATCTCCGGAGTAATGTACTCGGCAATCTGGTTGAGGGCAAAGATAAGCACACCCAAATCGTCGCTAAAGCCAACCAGCGGAGCCAAGTCAGGAATAGCATCGGTTGGCAGAATAAAATAGCCCAAGGCAGCGGTTATGGTTATTTTGGCAGTCAATGGTACAAGCGGATCCTTCATCAGGTAATAAAGCAACAGGGCAGCGTAAACAACTTTGGCTCCTGCTTGCTGTGCCCTATCCTGTAATTTCTCTTTAAATGAAGTTTCTGAATAATATTTCTTGTACCCTAAATCGGTCATTTCAAACTCATGTTACTATAATCAACCCGCAAATCGCCGCAGTGTTCAACAATATCTTGCATAATAGCGTTCACATCGGCTGTATTGTCAGCCTGCAGCAGTTTTATACGGTGATTTCGGAAGTTGGGTACACCCGGAAATGAGCGGGCAAAATGGCGGCGCATCATGAGGATGGCGCTTTTCTCGGTTCCTTTCCAATCGGCTGTTATCTGCAGTTGATTTTTAAGCTGAAGGACGATTTCAGCGACCGTTGGCGGAGGCAGTAGTTCGCCTGTTTTCAGATAGTGTTTAATTTCGTTAAAGATCCATGGGCGGCCAATGGCTCCGCGACCGATCATCAACCCGTCGACGCCGGTTTGTTTAAGCAGTTCTGCTGCTTTCTCAGGACCGTTAATGTCGCCGTTGCCGATGATGGGCATGGTGATGTGCGGGCTGTTCTTCACTTCGCCAATTAACGTCCAGTCGGCCTCGCCGGTGTATAGCTGACTGCGGGTACGGCCGTGAACAGCAAGGGCTGAAATACCAACATCCTGCAGTCTTTCGGCAGCTTCCAGAATGACTTTGTTGTTTTCGTCCCAGCCCAGCCTGGTTTTAGCGGTTACTGGTAGCGATACGTTTTTCACCACTTCGGCGGCCATTTGCTGCATCTTGGGAAGGTCTTGCAAAAGGGCAGAGCAAGCACCTTTTTTCACGATCTTTTTCATTGGGCAACCAAAGTTGATGTCGATGAAATCAGGCTCCAGTTCTTCGGCAATGCGGGCGGCGTTGGCCATCGATTCAATGTCGTAACCGTAAATCTGGATTGCAATGGGACGGTCGTCGTCTTCAATTTCCATTTTTAGGCGTGTTTTCTCCACCTCGCGAATCAGCGCTTCCGACGACACAAACTCGGTGTACATCACATCCACGCCATTTTGCTTACAAATGTGGCGAAACGATTTATACGTCACATCCTCCATCGGCGCCAGAAACAACGGCGTCCCCTCCAATTCAATCGATCCAATCTTCACGTTTACTTCACTTTAATTCGCCGCAAAGATAACAGTTTATAGCATTGGGAGAAAGAGTTGTTTTTGGGACAGGCTTTTCGTTTCAAGGGAGCTCTTTTCGACCTTAAAATATTTTTATAATCAGTGCCAGATTGGAGAACAACGGATTGAAAAATGGTGTAATTTTCAAGTGTTTATTGGGGTGTTTTCTGTTGATTTTGAAGTTAAACTTTTAAATTGATGCATCATGACTAAAGCACACGACGCCAAGAAAAGCGAGAAAAAAGAGCCGGTGAAATCATTGAAAGAGAAACGGCTCGAGAAGAAGGAAAAGAAAGAGGCTAGATCGAAAGCTTAATTCTTAAATTCATTTATGCTTGAGCGATGCTTCGTGTTGGTAACATGAAGCATCGTTTTTTTTTGTAGCGAGTCGGAAGACGAGAGTAATGACTTTTTCAATTATATCTTTCACTCGTCTCTCTGTACTTATTACTCAAGTCTCGTTACTTTTGACTCTTTACTATTTTCCTATCTTTGGGTGATAGAATAAAATCAACTTTATGACTTTTACTGCATTTCGCGGCATGGGTGCCGTTTCAGAGTTTTTCATGGCTTTGTTTATGATTATGATTTCGTTGCTGGTCGTTCTGCTGGTAGCTGCGGTTGCTGCGATTCCTCTGTTTGGTAGCTCATTATTGTTCGAAGTTTTTTCCGGGGCTGATCTGGACAACCCGGCGCATATCGAGGTGCTTAAGTATTTTCAAGTATTACAATCGATCGGTTTGTTTGTGTTGCCGCCTTTTGCTATTGGTTGGTTTTATAGCGGTGACTCATTCAAATACCTGTCCATGCGCGGACCGGTAAATTTGCGGTTCTTCGTGTTAGGAGTTTTAGCATTGATGGTAATCACGCCCTTTATTTCTGTGGTCGGCTATTTAAACCAGCAGATGCCGTTTCCTGAATGGGCTTCTGGTATCGAACACTGGATGCGGACCATGGAAGACCAGGCCGAAATTGCAGTACAAAAGTTTATTGCTGTAGAAGGGATCGGTGGATTGCTGTTTAATTTGTTTATGATAGCGGTGATACCCGCTCTGGGTGAGGAGTTTCTGTTTCGGGGAGTAATTCAGCAGATTTTTACAAAAATGACCCGGAATTATCATTGGGGAATCTGGATTTCGGCAGCGATATTCAGCACATTACATATGCAGTTTTTTGGGTTTGTTCCGCGTCTTTTGCTGGGAGCCTTGTTTGGCTATTTCCTGGTTTACAGCGGATCGATTTGGGTGCCTGTTCTGGCGCACTTTGTGAATAATGCAGTTGGCGTGTTGACACTTTATTCGGCTAAAACAGGGGCAAGTAGCCTTGAGCAAGTTGTTGATCCTGATTTCTCGGAGGGGATTGCTAACTATTGGCCCTTAGGGCTTGTAAGCTTGGCTTGTACACTTTGGCTCTTGTATCAAATGAAAAAAAACCGGGCAGAAAGAGTTGCCGGTTTAGAGTAAGGCTGTTGGTTTTAGTCCGTGACCTATGATGTGATAGCTATGATGATGGGATAGAATTGTCATTCAATAGTCATTTGGTTGTGGAAAGATCAAAAGGAAATGACCAATGAATGACCCTCAATGCCTGTTGTTCCAGGATACGTATTAGTGCTGACAGTTCTACCAGTCCTTGGCTGACGGTTTAGAACAGATTCGTTTGCAGTTTATCTGCTTCCATCTTCTTCAGTTCTGATGGGCGATAAACGTAAGTTATTCCGTAAGCTGTTGCTTTTTCCCGTTTCACATCATCTGATAAGAAGTTGAACTTGTCTTCCACTTCGTTCCAAACTTCCTGAATCAGTTTATCTGCGTCATCGCGAACCATGTTCATCTGTTCGGATGCACGGTTGGTTAAATTTTGCAGCATTTTTTGATGGCGGAAAGCCTCGATGAACGCTTCGAAATGCACTTTTACTAATGCGATAGAAGGACTGTAAATTGGGCTACCGCCTTTTTGGCAGCGTTGTGCTTCACCTTGGATGATACGTTCACCCCATTCCAATACATCCTTTTCGAGGTTAAGTGCTGGTAAACGCTGGGTGTTCGGATCCAGCCCGTAGAATACACGAACCTCAGGCTTTAACTCTTCGCGGATAATGGCAAAACTCATCACCTGTAAAAAGTGCGAAAGATAAAGCTTGGCTTTTTTGAAAATATCACCATACTCGCGCGACTTATCAAACTGATTCTGCTTGGCAGTATTCAGTTGACGAATCGCTCCGGAAAGGCGCGGATAGATCGTTTGGAGTTTCTCCAGACTGAGATAGCTAAAAGCAAGTTCGGATGTCGGTACCCGTTTGCCTTTTTCCAATGCAGCTTCAATAGCTCGCATTCTGGCCTGATCTGTGTTTGGTAACCTTCTGTACGGCATAATCGCATGATTTTCTTAACACGAAGTTACGAAATCACATAGGCGGCTTGGACCATTCGCAGAAAAACTAATTAACAAAGTGATGTTTAAAAACCTTTGTAACCCACAACGTTAAGTTTGCGTTTCAAACAAAACGTCCCCAATGGTTAATAAAATTGAGACGCTTTTGTTGCTTATTTCGAAATTTCCAACATGCGCAATATTGGCTTTTTTGCTTCCTCGATAACTTCCTCAGGTAGTTGAATTTCAGGTTGTTCGTATTTCATGCAAACGTATAGTTTTTGCAAGCTGTTTAGCTTCATATACGAACAATCGGCACAAGCACAAGTCGAGTCGTTTGATGGCGCCGGGATAAAGATTTTATCCGGACAAGCTTTCTTCATTTGATGTAAAATACCGCTTTCAGTAGCTACAATAAACTTTTTAGCCGGGCTTTTCTGCACATAATTCAACAGGGAAGAGGTCGATCCGATGTGTTTTGCCAGTAAAAGAACTGGTTTTTCACATTCAGGGTGGGCAATGAATTCAGCATCCTTGTGCTCATTCATCAGGTCAACGATCTTTTCAACGGCAAACTGTTCGTGAACCATACAGGCGCCGTCCCAAAGAACCATTTCACGACCAGTGAGGCTGTTCAGATAATTCCCCAGGTTTTTGTCCGGAGCGAAAATCAGTTTCGCATCTTTAGGGAAACTCTCAACGATTTTAACAGCGTTTGATGAAGTACAAACAACATCAGTTACCGTTTTCAGGTCAGCAGTACAATTGATGTATGAAATGACTTTGTGATCCGGATAATTGGCTTTGAATGCCTTGAATTTTTCAATTGGAGCCGACTCGGCCAAGGAGCAGCCTGCTTTCAGGTCGGGCAGGATAACCTTTTTGGATGGATTGATGATTTTAGCTGTTTCAGCCATGAAGTGAACACCAACAAATACAATCATGTCGGCTTCTGTTTTCGCAGCTTCCTGCGCCAGTTGCAGACTATCGCCAACGTAGTCGGCAATGTCCTGTAGTTCTCCGTCAACGTAAAAGTGACTCAGAATGACAGCATTCTTTTCCTTCTTCAAACGGTTAATTTCTTCAACCAATTTCACTTTAGGGTCAATTGGCTCAACGATGTGGCCGTTTTGTTCCAACATGATCTGTAGCTGTTCTTTTTCCATTTTGATGGCTCCTTTGCTTAAAAAAAATGTGGCCGCAAAATTACAAATTCCATTTAAAAAAACATATCAATGCTTGAAATGTTTTCATGCTCAATAGCTTCTGCTGGTTTATAAAGTTATTTTAAAAGCAAAAATCCCGGCAGTTTAAAAGCTTGCCGGGATTGTATTTTTGTTGTCTGAGACTATTTTAGCTTAAGCTTGCTTAGCTCTTTAGGATTGTCACTTGCCTTTAACGGGTGTATTCTGAATTTGTAGTTAAATTTCAGTCCGATTAAGCGATATTCGGGATGTGTCCACGCTCCCCAGCTGTTGTCGCCACCTACACCCATTTGTTTGTAGTTTATATTAACCGATGTCAGATCGCGTTCTTTTACATCGGTTGTATGGCGGTTAACCGGGTGTTCGTCTGCGGGCTGTTCGCCGTCGGTACGGGTGGG
>QKCF01000186.1 GCA_003246935.1 Sunxiuqinia sp.
CCCAATACCTTCACCGCCACAGCCTCTGTATTTACAATAAATGGCTGATCTTCGTTGTGAGCCACTTCGAAATAAGCTTCTCCTTCCAAAAAGACCTCTCGCCTCTTCTTGTCAAACTGGCTGGGAAATGCCAATCGGCTTCCCGCATTTAGCCATACTTTGGTCCCATCGGCCAACACCAACTGAGAACGACGCCCGTATGGAATGAAAACCTCGTTCATTTTGAGCTGGCTTCCGGATTCTATCTCACTCAAATCAATCACATGAGCACTGTCAATAACGAGGGTCTCGTCAACATTCATTTCGATATTTGAGTTTTGGCTTTCCAAGTCAACAACAGTACCATCAGCCAATACGATTTTTGATTGACTATCAGATGTCGTATTGGGGGCCTCAGAAAACATATAATCTGACGTTGAGTCTGAGTTGTTCAGGTATAGAAATGCACCACCTAGCAGCAATGCAAAAACCAGGATAGCAGCATAACGACTTATACTCCGCCAGCCCAATGTTTTCTTTTCTTTGCGATAGAGTTTATCGAACGACTCAATCCTATTCCAAATGGCGTTAAAGTCATCAGAGCTTAACTGTTCCGACTGGTCGCGCAACAATTCGATTAAACGTCGGGCCTCATCAACCGACGGGCTAAACTCTGGATGATTATGAATGAATTGCTCCCAAAGCTGACTATTTGTTCCGTTGATTGTCCAAGCGATAAAATCACTGTTATCAACTAATTCCTCAATTCTATAATGTAGATATTCTTTTTTCACGGTTGCTCTGTGTGCGTTTTAATAAGATAAAGATACAACCGCCGGTTTTGTGGACAGATTTTTTTAACTTTTTCTTAATATTTACACATTTCACTGAAAATAAACGCACAGCAACATCAACTGTCGATCATTTTCTAATTGTTCGCGTAAAGTTTTAAGCGCCCGAAACACCATTTTCCGGGCAGAATCATATTTCAAACTCATCAATTCGCAAATCTGATCGTATTCAAAATCGCAGGTAAAACGGTAGTAAATGATTTCTCTTTGCTTTGGACTCAGCCTTTGCAGACTATTCAAAATGATACGTTCCCGATTATCGAGACTTTCTTTCTGTAACAACTCTTCCTCGAGATGATATTTCAGCTCCTTTGCCTGTATATCCGGATTTAGCTGAAATATCTTCTTATTTTCCACCTTTGTCAAATTTCGGCTTAGCGCACGCCGGTACGATCGTAATAAGTAAAAGTAGATCTGATCGGTTGCACCAAGCTTTGAGCGCGTGCGAATAAGGTTAAAAAACAAATCCTGGATGGTGTCCTTGACTAACTCATTATTGTTTGTAAATTTCTTACCATAACTGAACAAAGCAGCAGCATAAAGGCGATAAATTTCAGCAAGGGCGTAATCTTCCCCTTTTCTAAAATCATTCCACAGTTGAGAATCCGAGCTTTGTTTGGGCATTGGTTTGATATTGCTAAACCAAAGATATAATTTTGCAGCTATCTTCATATATTGTGTATAAAATCTTTCAATTGGTTTGAGGTAAAACAGCTGCTGCCACACCATAAAAATGCAAGGCATTTTCTACCAAAACAACAAAATTTTCTTTCTTGGTTCATTGGCGCTTCGGCGTAGATATACTGGTATGCACCAAGAATAACTACAAGAAACTCTACTTCTTGAACCTACCTGGTTCCCTGGTAACAATCTCAAGTTGAGCATAACATCATTGGCAGTTTGGGGGTATTCTTCCCGTATTCTTTCCAGCATATCATAAAGTCCTAGAAAATTGATTGATTATATGAATCAATCCGAAGTATGGAAAGACAATGAATTATCGGTTATTAAACTTGTAGAACAGACCAATATTCCTCAACACGACATCACTCAAGTAACTAATGAAAATCTGAAAAAGAAATCTTAAACCTTTGTCAATGAATCTCAAAAATCTCAGAAACACGAGAATTGGTCTTTCATTGCAATTGCTTATGAACGTGGATTCAATTCCAAGTCGGCATTTTTACAGCGTAAAAAAAAAACACACACAAACTTAACTCCGACGGAATCTAAAAGATTTAAATACAACACCAAACAACAAAGACTGCCCACTTAATTTGTACGAATATAAGGTTCCCCATATTCCCTTTATCAACAACAGGTTAAAGAAACAACAAGGACCTGCCCCGTTTACTACTGCCGTTTTGCTTTGAGATTACATAAGATCCTTATTTATTCTCACGTCTTCGTTTTTCATTTATTTTTGATTACTTTCCATTATTTTCCCATATTTGCGAACCAAAACAATTTGAATGTTTACTTCATGAATGAAGAACTAATTTTTGCCATTGAAGAGGCAATTAATGATATTAAAGCAGGAAAAGTCATCATTGTTACCGATGACGAAAGCAGAGAAAACGAAGGTGATTTTATTGCTGCGGCGGAATGTACAACTCCGGAAGTAATCAACTTTATGGCAACGCATGGCAGGGGGTTGATTTGTGCAGCCTTAACAGCTGAACGCTGTAAAGAACTAAAATTACCTCGTATGGTAGAGCAAAACACCTCGACCAACACAACAAACTTTACCGTTTCAGTTGATCTTATTGGCCACGGATGCACAACCGGTATATCCGCCCACGATCGTTCCAAAACATTCCAGGCATTAACCAATCCAAGAACAAAACCTGAAGAATTGGGCCGTCCAGGACACGTTTTTCCAATTATAGCTCATCCTGGAGGACTTCGACAACGCCAAGGTCACACTGAAGCAGCGGTATTGCTCCCCAAGTTAGCGGGCCTCTATCCAGCGGGAAGTTTAGTAGAAGTTATGAATGAAGACGGAACAATGGCTCGCTACGACGATCTTTATAAAATATCTCAGGAGACAGGTATTAAATTGATAACAATTAAGCAACTACTCAAATACCTGGATATTAAATCAATGGAATAGATATAACAATGAACGCCATGCTCCCAAACCAACGCCGAGAAAAAATATTGGAAATGATCCGAGAAGACGGACATGCGAAGGTTTTGCAATTAAGCAAAATTTTCAAAGTAACCGAAGTTACAATCCGACAGGATCTTGAAAAGCTAGAAAAAGACGGTTTTATAGAGCGGGAACATGGTGGAGCCTATCTTAAAAACATAGGCTTAAATGTGAAAAACATAAGTCTCCAAAATCAAGAATACCTGGCAGAGAAAGAAGCAATTGCACGCAAAGCCATTGAATTTATAAATGATGGAGACACTATTATTTTAGATTCGGGCTCGACAACAACAGAAATTGCAAAAGCCATTAACGGGTATAAAAACCTGACTGTCATCACAAACTCTCTCAACATTGCATTGATATTAGGTGCAGATCCGGAGATTAATCTTGTGTTGACTGGCGGAGAATTCAAAGCCCCCACCCTTTCGTTAACAGGCCAAAAAGCGGCAGACTTTTTCAATGATCTCCACGTCGACAAATTATTTCTTGCGACAGCAGGTATCACTCTAAAATCGGGTCTAACCTATCCTAGTATAAGCGATATCTGCGTCAAACGCAGTATGATTGAGTCAGCGAACACGGTTTACTTGGTTGCTGATTCGAGCAAAATAGGAAAAAGCTCGTTTGCAAGTCTCGGAGCACTCTCACTGATCGATTATATCATTACTGACTCGAAGATAAAAAAAGAAGATGTAGCTCCCCTGGAACGCAATGATATCAAGCTAATCATCGCCTAGTCATCCTACTTTCCACATAAAAGATATATAAGCCCTTCATTCAAAAGGGCTTTTTTATTATACATCCCTCTATTTTCATTGAAGTTCTTTCTTTTTAGTTTTTGTTTTCGTTTATTTTCTTTTATTTTTGTTTTCGAAAATTCTCCTAAACAGAAATAAAACAAAACATGAAAAACTCAACTGAATATCTGTTATCGATCGATCAAAGTACCTCCGGCACAAAAGCGATCATATTCGACCGCAGCGGAAAACTCGTAAATCGAGTGACAATTGAGCACAAACAATATTATCCTCAGGCTGGCTTTGTAGAGCACGATCCAATCGAGATTTTTAAAAACACCTGCGATGCAACAGAGCAGGTAATCGCAAAAACGGAAATCCCGGAAAGCAAAATTGCAGGAGTGGCGATCACAAACCAACGGGAAACAGCAATGATCTGGAACAAGAATACCGGGTTACCTGTTGCGAACGCAGCTGTTTGGCAATGTCAGCGTGGAGCTAAACTTTGTGCTGAATTAAAAGGTGATGGCTATGAAAAAATGATCCGTGAAAAAACCGGCTTGATCATCGACCCCTACTTTTCTGCCAGCAAGCTGAGTTGGATCATGAAAAATACACCAGGCTTGCAGGAGCAAGCAGCAAATGGCGAACTGCTATTAGGCACAATGGACTGTTGGCTTCTCTGGAAATTGACAAACGGAAAAGTACACGCAACCGACCACTCAAATGCATGTCGCACCATGCTCTTTAATATCCACACCCTTGAGTGGGACAATGAATTAATTGAACTATTTGGTTTAAACAGAAACATGTTCCCTGAAGTACGTTTCAGTGATGACATCTTTGGTGAAACAGCAGACGGCATGCTCTTCTCAACACCAAAGCCCATCTCCGGATTGATTGGTGATTCACACGGCGCCCTTTTTGGACAAAACTGCTTCAAAGCCGGTATGGCAAAAGCAACCTACGGAACCGGCTCATCAATCATGATGAATATTGGCACCCGATCAATGAATGCGCCCGAAGGTCTCGTTACTTCTGTTGGTTATAGTTGCAACAAGGAAGTCTATTACGTGTTCGAAGGGAATATTCACTGTACCGGCGACACTTTAAACTGGCTAAAAATCGATGTAGGCCTGATTAATCATGCTTCCGAAACAGAAGCACTTGCCAGTTCAGTTCCAGACAATAACGGCGTATACTTTGTCCCTGCATTCGTCGGCTTGGGTGCTCCTTACTGGGATAACCAGGCAAGAGCATGCTTATCAGGAATGAGCCGATGCACCACAAAAGCACACATCGTTCGTGCAGCCCTCGAAAGCATCGCATTTCAAGTCAACGACTTAATTAGCTTAATGGAAGACAAAGGAGGCATTAAACTGAAAGAATTGAGAGTTGACGGGGGGCCTACCAGAAATCGATTTCTAATGCAATTCCAATCAGATCTTCTACAAGAAGAAGTTTCTCCTTCTGAAATTGAAGAAGCTTCAGCGTTGGGCTCAGCTTATATGGCAGGTCTTGCATTCGGATTCTGGAAAGACCTGAATGAACTTGAAGGCTTGAGAAATGCTTGCCAGTCCTATCAGGCACATATGCCGAAAGAAGATGTAAAGCAGCTGGTTAAAGGATGGAACAAAGCTGTAGAACGTGCCAGATTGAATTAAGAAAAAAAAAAAAAAAACATAAATACCAGATAATGAAAAACACACAAAAACAAACATTCGGCGTAATCATCGCCACCCGGAACATTTTCAACTTCCAGTTGGCAGTTGATGCCCGCCAAAAAGTCCTTAGCAAGCTGGAAAGCATGGGATATGGCTCTGTTATCCTGGCCGAAGGTGAAACACCAACAGGAAACATAGAAGGATATGCCGATGCTGTAAAATGTGCTGATCTTTTCAAGAAAAATGCG
>QKCF01000203.1 GCA_003246935.1 Sunxiuqinia sp.
TGACATTGTCGATTGTATTACATCCCGATTTTCTAGAGATTAAAGATCAATTTTTATTATCGAAGGTTGTTTGCCTGGGAATAGCCTCGTTTTTGAGCAAATATGTTGGAGCTGTTTCGATCAAATGGCCAAACGATATTTATGTTGAAAATCGCAAAATTTGCGGAATATTGATCGAGAACGCGATTATGAATGGAAGATTTAGTTCTTCGGTTGTGGGGATCGGGCTCAATGTGAATCAGTCGAAATTTGTATCTGATGCTCCAAATCCGGTTTCTCTTTTTCAATTGACCGGAGAGACTTACGATTTGAATACTTGCTTAACTGAAATGTTGGAACAAATTGACCACTATTACTGTATGCTGATTGATGGTGATTATGTGGAGATTAATCAACTATTCGAATCGAAGTTGTTCCGATTGAACAGCTGGCATCAGTTTCAGGATGAAACGCACGAATATCGGGGGCGGATTATCGGTGTTAACGAAATCGGCCAGTTACGAGTTGAAGAAGAAGATGGAAAGGTTAATGAGTATCATTTTAAAGAGGTCTCGTATTTGATCTAATTTTTGGTAATTTCGACAGGTTGGTAGTAGGGGAAGATGCTTCCAATATGGACTTAGTATAAAAAGGAAATATAGATAGGACATGAGAAATAATTTATTGCTAGTGGCGCTTTGGGCGAGCTTGCTGCTTTTTGTAACAGCCTGCCATAAAGACGAGGAAACAATCGTTGATGGTACAGATGACGAAACAACCAGTATTAGTGCTGAAACCCTTGCTACGAACCAGTGGATTAAGGAAATAATGGAGACTTACTATTTGTGGAACACAAAAATTCCGGACGTTGATGAAACACAGGAAGAAGATCCTGCAGCCTACTTCGATAAACTTTTATATACAGATGAGGATAAATGGTCATGGATTACAGATGATTATGCGTCTTTGTCTGCCGAGTTCAGCGGTGCCCAGGTGACGATGGGGTTTGAGCCTGCTTTCTATTTGTTTAGCGATGATGAGACTGTTTTCATTGTCGTTAAGTACGTATATCCGAACTCGCCCGCGGAAGAAGCCGGATTGAAAAGAGGGGATATCATCTTAGAAATAGATAATACAGCAATGACGGTCGATAACTACTACGAACTGTACTCCGGAGATAGTTACTCGGTTCAACTTGGTCAGCTAAGCGGCAGTATGATTGGTTTGTCTGGAACATCGTATAATTTGACAGCAAGTGTGGTGTCAACTGATCCATCTGTTTATCATTCCGTTCTTGATGTTGATGGAAAGAAAATCGGTTATTTGGCTTATGAGGAATTTGTTGCAGGTGATGATGATAAATTTCTGGGTTCGATGGATGATATTTTCACTGAGTTCAAATCGGATGGGATTAGCGATTTGGTCGTTGATTTACGTTATAACCCGGGTGGTGAAATTGATGCTGCAAGTTACCTCGCTTCCGCGATTGCTCCATCAAGTGTGGTGACGAATCATGAGCGACTGATCAATCTCCAGTTTAACGATGATGTTCAGGCAGCTTACGAGTATTACTATCCCGATGAGCTGTATTATAACTTTCCGGATAATTCAACCAATTTGAATCTGAGTACAGTTTATTTCCTGACGACTTCGAGAACTGCATCTGCCAGCGAGTTACTGATCAGCGGGCTGGAACCTTATATGGATGTTGTTCAGATTGGCGAAGCGACTTACGGAAAATATACCGGTATGTATGTGTTTCCTGATGATAATGAGGAATGGTGTATGCTTCCGGTTGTTATGAAATATGCAAATGCCAGCGGCTACACTGACTTCACCGACGGGCTGACTCCGGACTATGAAATAGATGATGATTTGTTGGATGCCGTACCGTTGGGCGATACAACTGATCCGATGCTGGCGCAGGCTATTAGCTTGATTACAACGGGAGCGTCGGCGACTACAGCTTCAACTAAATCCGCGAAGATGAATTTGATTAGTCGCGAGTTGAAACCTCAAAAATTGGAATTGAAACAAAATCTATTTGTTCCTGCTCCTAAAAATTTGGTCTTAAAATATTTTTAGGAAATAAGCAGAAAGAAAAAGAATCCCGTTGATAAGAGATCAGCGGGATTCTTTTTTTGTAGTACGATGCACTACTTAGATAAGTTCTTCGGGGTTAATGTCGGAAATATCCAGTAGGTTGTTCATAATCGCGTAAACAGTCAGCCCTGAAATTGATTTGATATTCAATTTTTCGGTAATATTCTTACGGTGCGATATGACGGTATGGATGCTGATATTCAGTTTGTCAGCCATTTCTTTGTTGGATAAGCCTAATGCAATCTGACGAATCACATCCTTCTCGCGTTGGGTAAGATCTCCGTTTTCTACTGTTGCAGCTTTCGATTTGCTAGCGGATTTACGGATAACCTGGATCAGCTTTTGAATTTCCAGATTTGAAGCCAGTACATTTAAATCGTAATCATAACCTTCAGTTACGCCTTCCATGTCGGTTGAAGCACTCAGGCTAACCATGTTGAACTGGTTGTTCTTACGCAGGCGTTCTTCGGTTTCCTCCGGTAAAACAAGTCCTTTCTGGATAATGACAATGATTAAATTGTTACTAATTGCTGCAAACGAATTGAGATCGTTAATGGAGCTCAGCTGTGTGATTTCCATCTTGAAATATTCCTGAAGAATTAGGGCTAAGCCTTTTCGGATAATTTCAGAAGGATGAAGTATAAATACATTCTCTTCCATCATCGCGCAGCATTTGTTTTAAGGCTTTCTTCAATGCGCATTACCTGCTTAACCAATATGAGGTCTTCAATTCGGGCGTGGTCGTACAAATCTTTTTCAAACTGAAATAAGGTTTGCAGGAATTCGTTCATTGCATTCGAATCGTAAGTGGGTTCCAGGTATTTAATGGCTAGATTCTTGAGGTCGCTTAGCTTTTCTTCCACGCTGGTGTGTTCATCCTCGTAGGCACCTATTGTTTTACCTTCCGTTAAACGTCTGTTATGGTACAAATCGATTATGTAGGGGAATACTTTCTCGTCTTCCTGTGTCAGGTGAATATGTAGCTCGACTTTGAATTTTTGATAGAAGGTGCTGATCATTTTTAGGCTTGAGCAGTTTTCTCTACACGTTTTCATGACGGCATCAAGTAAACGCTCAATTTTTGGTAATACATACTCGTTATAGTACTTGTGCGTCGTCTTCAGGTAGTCAATCAGCAGGAGCGGGGAGAATTCAAGAAGTTCTTCTTCCGGGAAATAATTCTCGTTGGTATAGGTGTTGACAATTGCCAAGAAGAAATCTGGATTGACATTTTTCTCTGCACAAATTTCAGCAATCGTCTTTTCTTTAAATCCTAGTTGAATTCCGAAGCGGTTGATGACCGGCAACAGATTCGAGTTCGTTGAAACCAACGAACTTATCTTGTTTTCTTTGTCGAATATCTTCATTTTGCCTCCAAGAGTTTAAATACTTTTCAATCTGAAATTTGAAAAGTGTTCGGTTGCTTAAACAGTTTTGACGGGAAAATGATCAAGACAAAAGGAAGAAAATAGGTAAGAAGTGCGAACCTATCGCACTTCAATTAGTTTTTCTCCTTGTTTCGTAAGGTAACCCAGAGGTTCTGTTTGAAAATTGTGGTCGTTTAGAAGTTGTTCAACTTCTTCCCGGGCAGTTGGTTCAACGGCAATGAGCAAACCACCGCTGGTTTGCGGGTCGCAAAGAATTAGTCTGTCTTTTTCGTCGCGAAGTTGGATAGAGCATCCGTAGCTACTCCAGTTGCGGTGAGTACCACCTGGAATGCAATTTTGCTCAATGTAGTAGTCAACGCCATTAAAGAGAGGAATTTTATCAAAGTCAACAATCGCAGTCAGCTGGCTGCCCTCGCACATCTCGGTCAGGTGTCCCAGTAATCCGAAGCCCGTAACGTCGGTCATTGCTTTGATGCCTGCAACTTCGGCTAATTTTTGTCCGATAACGTTCAGTTTGGTCATTGATTCAATAGCAACATCGGCATGTTCCGGTTTCAGTTTACCTTGTTTTTCAGCAGTCGTGAAAACGCCTACTCCCAAAGGTTTGGTGAGGTATAGTAAGCAACCTTCTGTGGCCGTATCGTTACGTTTTAGTTTTTCCAGTGATACTTGTCCTGTCACTGCCAGACCAAAGATAGGCTCCGGGCTGTCGATACTGTGGCCTCCAGCAAGTACAATACCTGCTTCGAAGCATGCTTGGCGACCACCTTCCATTACCTTTTGAGCAACTTCCGCGGGAATTTTATTCACCGGCCATCCCAATATGGCAATTGCGAGAAGCGGTGTTCCGCCCATGGCATAAATATCACTAATGGCATTTGTTGCAGCAATTTTTCCGAAAGTAAACGGATCGTCAACAATCGGCATAAAGAAGTCGGTGGTACTAATAACAGCAGTTCCGTTATTCATGTCGTAAACTGCTGCGTCATCCCTGCTTGCATTGCCAACCAGCAAGCGTGGATCGGTGATTTGTTCTTGTGCATGATGCAAGATGTTGCTAAGCACTTCAGGAGATATTTTGCAGCCACATCCGGCTCCATGGCTGTATTGGGTCAGCTTTATTTCAGACATAATTTTCAATTTCTTGTAAGATTTTTTCAGCATTAAGAGCAGCATTCGTGCTTTCCAATGGAATGGTGATCACCTTTTCCTGATCGCGGGAGTTCATCCCTTTTTGATAGGCTTTATCGTAATAGAATAAGGCAATTTTGGTTACCTCGTAATAATTTCCTTCTGCGATGTATTGAAGTGCATTTTTGACGGCCAGGCCACCAAGCCTTTTATGGATGCGTTGAATGGCTGCGGCTAACTCTTCAGCTTCGCATTGCCCGTATTCTGCAACGAGCTTCTTGGTGCGTTCGTCAATCGGGATATCCAGAAATAGTAATGGAAGTTCCCGGATCTGTCGGAAAAGATTAATTGGAATTTGAACACGGCCAATATTATGGCTTTCATCTTCCAGCCAAATCGTTCGTCCAAAATCTAATTTTCGAAAGGCCTCAAACAAATCGTTTTCAAATTGCTCAACCGTTGGTTGAACAGCTTGACCAATACCTCCAAAAGCTGATCCTTTGTGATGGGCTAAATCCTCGAGGTCAACAACCTGTTCGCCCATGGCGTTCAGTTTTTTAAGTATTTCGGTTTTGCCGCTACCTGTATAGCCTCCCAAAACGTTCAATTTAAATGGATAGTCGAACGTTTTTAGGGCATGATTGCGGAATGCTTTGTAGCCGCCCTTAATTGTATACACTTCCTGAAAACCATTGTCCTCCAAGTGTTGAGCGAACGACGCACTGCGCATGCCTCCACGCCAGCAGTGTATAACTACTCTCTTGGCAGGTGCGACACCTTCCGAGAGGTCGATAAACTGTTGAAGTTTTGGTGTCACAAACTTATACCCGAGTTCAATTGCTTTGTCGCGCGACTGACGAACATAAACTGTTCCCACTTCGGCACGCTCGCTATTCGAAAATAAGGGGATGCTGTTTGCTCCCGGAATATGTCCCTTTTGGTATTCGCCTGGCGACCGAACATCAATTAGCGGCAATTCTTTGTACCGATTAAAATAGTCATCGATTGTTATTTGTTTTACC
>QKCF01000290.1 GCA_003246935.1 Sunxiuqinia sp.
ATCTGGCATGATTTGGTTGAAAACAAGATGTATATCACTGGTGCATGTGGTGCTTTGTACGATGGCGTTTCACCAAACGGAACGACCTACGATCAACCTTCGATTCAACAGGTGCATCAGGCTTACGGAGAGGATTACGAATTGCCCAATCTGACTGCGCATAACGAGTCGTGTGCCAATATTGGCAACCTGCTTTGGAACTGGCGTATGCTGCAGGTTACTGCCGATGCCAAATATGCCGATGTGATGGAGCGGGTGATGTATAACAGCCTGTTGGGGGCGGTGAGCCTCGATGGTATTCGTCATTTCTATGCGAACCCGTTGGCGGTAGCTGACCAGGTTTCACACAAGCTTCGTTGGTCGAAAGACCGTGAGCCGTATATCACCTACTGCAACTGCTGTCCTCCAAATACAGCTCGTACGGTTGCTGAAATCAGTAATTACATGTACAGCTTGTCGAAAGATGGTTTGTATGTGAATTTCTACGGTGCAAATGATTTGAATACAACCATGGAAGACGGTGACGCCCTCCAACTGAGCCAACAAACAGATTATCCTTGGGATGGAGCTGTTGCCTTGATTGTGCAAAAAACATTGAAAAAGGAAATGACCGTTCACCTGCGTATTCCGGCTTGGTGTAACGGGGCAGAATTAAAGCTGAATGGTGAGCCGGTAGCAACCGAAGCTCAACCGGGAATTTATGTGGCTGTTACGCGCAAATGGAAAAAGGGCGATCAAATCAGTTTGAATATGCCCATGCCGGTGCAGATGATGGAGACTAACCCGATGGTGGAAGCCAACAGGGGATTGGTAGCTGTACAACGCGGACCCGTGGTGTATTGCATGGAAACAGCTGATTTGCCCAAAGGTGTTGATGTGTTTAATGTCGCTGTTGATGCCGCGAAGCAGCTAAAACCGGAGCCGATTGAAATTGACGGTGCAAAAATGATTGGACTGAAAGGTGAAGGTGTTTTGTTGACCGATACCAGTTGGAAAAACAAATTGTATCAGCCCGTGAATTTGGAAGAAAAAGAAATGCGGATTCCACTCAAATTTGTTCCTTATTACGCCTGGGATAACAGGGGGAAAGGGGAGATGAGTGTTTGGATTCCGGTAAAGAGATAGTTAGTTTTTGTTTATTTGATTGATAATTGATTGTTTGTAAAGCTTTGGCTGAAACTTGTTTCGGTCAAAGCTTCTTTTTTGTAGAGAAGTAACCGAAGGGCAGGACACAAAGAAGCTATAGTCGCTGTGAAATGTGTTTAAGGACAACCTGAAAACTCAAGATAACAAGGACAACCTGATATTCAGCTAATCTTCCAGTTTCACCTCTGTTGGTGATTTTCTGGAATCATAATTGTTTTTAATCTCCGGTTAACAGACCGGTTTCCTGGTCTTGAAAAGGTATAGTTTGTTTGGAAAGCGTATCCCGGAGTTGTTTTCCCTCTGTTCGGTAAGATGTCGGGATATCCCGGCAGACTAATTTCCTTTCCAGGATAGTTGCTGGGAAAGGCGGAAGGAGTTATGGACGTCCCAGCACGCTTATTTCCTGTCCCATTATGTCTCTGGGCAATAAGCCCGATGATCACAAGGATCATGTCCGGATCAGCGTTATTTTATACGAGGAAAAAAAAGGCCCAAATCCGAAGATCTGAGCCTTTATTATTCTGTTGCATAATTTTATTTATCCGTTTCAATAGCTGCCAAAATAAACGGTGCAACACCTTTGGTATCGTTGGTGTTGATTTTTTCGGTGGTGTAGTACTCGTAGCTTCCGTCTCGATAGGTTGGGCTTCCTCCCAAACCGCAGCTTCCGCAGATATTCACCATATTGGGTAGTCCATCATCACCGGTTACGATGAAAGTTTTCACCATATCGTCGAAAGCATTAGCTGCAATTTCTTTGTATTTTGGATCAAGATAACCCTTTTTAGCTCCCTTGGCGAAAGCGTAAATGTACATAGCCGTTCCCGAGCCTTCCAGGTAGTTCCCTTCACGATCGCCTTGATCCAGCACCTGGTACCAAGCGCCTGATTTAGGATCACGTACTTTCAGCAACGCATCGCAGGTTTCCTGCAGGATTTGGATGATTTCAGCCCGGTCTTTGTGATCTTCGGGCAGGTAATCCAGTACATCAACAATAGCCATCACATACCAGCCCATGGCACGACTCCAGAAGTGCGGTGATTGTCCGGTTTCCGGGTTAGCCCATTTTTGTTCTTTACTTTCGTCCCAGGCATGATACAGTAATCCTGTTGCTGGATCCAACGTTTTCTCGTGAACCAACACAATCTCGTGTGCAGTAACATCAAACCATTTAGGAGCATCGAAATCTTTGGCGTATTCGGCGAGGAATGGCATTCCCATGTAAACACCATCCAACCAGATCTGCCAGGGGTAGATTTTTTTATGCCAGTAACCTCCCGATTTTGTTTTCGGATGATTTTCCATTTGACGAACAAATTGGCCGAGCGCTTTCTTATACATCAGATCACCGGTTTTCTCCCAGAGGATCAACAGGTTTCTGGCCGGATTGATGTAATCGATGTTGAATTTTGTTGAATCGTAGCGGGTAACATTCCCGTTTTCATCAACCATTTTGTCCATGTAGGTTGTCATGTAGGCCGAATATTTTGGGTCAACATCACCTAATTTGTCGATTGCCATACCTAAGAGTGCAACATCGTACGACCAGCCTCTCCGTGTTCGCCCGTTGTAATAGCCGAGACTGTCGTTGCGAGCCATGACTGCGTCAGCCATTTTAATACTCCATTTGGTTGGAGCTTCTGTTTGTTCTTTGTTTTGTTTGGTTTTTCCCGACGAACATGCCGTGAATAGTACAAGTAAACAGAGATAAGCAAAATACTTCATGTTTGTTTAGCTTTATTATTGAATATTAATTTGGAATTCAAATTCAGGTTGAATTTTGATGGTACCTTTTATGCAGGCTAAATTCCGATCAGACTCTTTTCAGAAAATCTTGTGAAAAATACAACTATCTTCGTGAAATCGTTTACATTTGTCTGAAATTTTTCTAATTTAGGATGATAAACGTAATTGTAAACCTCAAATTTTAATGATCTTATGGCAAGTATGAATGATGTCGCAAAACGGGCAGGTGTTTCCATAGCGACTGTATCGCGGGTTTTAAATAACAGCGAAAGTGTGAATGAAGAAACCCGGATGAAAATACTAAAAGCCATTAAAGAGCTCAAATATCAACCCAGTCGTGTTGCCAAACGTTTGCGCTCAAAGACTGGTGCCGGAAATTTACTTGGTGTGTTGATTCCAGATATTCAGAACCCATTTTATGTAGATGTGCTGCGTGGTATCGAAGACGTAGCCTATCAAAATAACTATGTGATCATCATGTGTAACTTTAGCCAGGATGAGAAAAAAGAGGCGATGTATCTGGAGATTCTCGAGTCCGAGGCAATCGACGGACTGATTGCTGCTCCCGCAAATGAAGATGATCCGCGCGTGAAGAAGATAGTTCGTAACGGATTGCCGGTTGTTTGCGTCGACCGTGGATTGAAAGGAATGGATGTGGATGTTGTTTGGGTGAATAACGAAGAGAGTGCATATCAGGCAGTCAGTTATATGATTGAAAAAGGATATAAGCGCATTGCTCATATTGGTGGTTTGCCAACGATTCCTTCAAGTCGTTTACGTTTAGATGGTTATCGGAAGGCTTTGGAAGACCATGGTATTCAAATTGATGATAGCCTGATTGTTCAGGGGGACTCAAGTTATGTGAGTGGTATACAATACACAACACAATTGCTGGATCTGACTACTCCTCCAGATGCAATATTTACCGGTAACAACCTGATTACGTTGGGGGCTTTGGAGGTGATAAACGGACGTAAACTGCAAATTCCAGGAGACATTGCCGTTCTGGGTTTTGATGATATGAACTGGTCGAATGCACTGAACCCGCCGTTGACAGCAGTGAGGCAGCCAGCCTACGAAATAGGTAAACGAGCCGGCGAGTTGCTAATTCAACGGATCAATGATCCGAAACGTCCAGCTATCCAGATGACCTTAAATTCCGAATTGAAAGTCCGGCAATCTTGCTAGTGAAAATCGTTTTCACGAAATAATGTGCTGCTAATAAGACATTATTTTTCTGTTTTTGTTTGGATAATGTAAACGTTTACATTATCTTCGACCTGTGATTGAAAGCTTTGTTATATCTCAGCATTACTGATCGTAATACTTGTGGGCTTTCAACTGCTTTTTATAAAAAATCATAGGAACAGATGAAGCTAATCAAATTAAATACCCCTTCACAATTAGTTATTGGTGACGGAAGTCTTGCTCAGTTTTTTGAAGATTTTGGAAAATCAGGACATCAAAGATTGTTTATTCTGAGCATTCCTGTCATTCGCCCTTTAATTGAAAACTATATTTTAAAGCTGGAAGAAGACGGAATTGCTGTTCAAATCAATGAGCAGATCGCCGCGGAGCCAAGTTTTGCTGAGGTTGAACAAATTTTGGACGAAGCAAAGACGTTTGGTGCAGATGCTGTTGCAGGTATTGGCGGTGGTAGTGTTTTGGATGCTGCGAAATTTATCGCTGCTCAATTGCAAAATACGCAAACAACCGCTGAAATTATAGGAATTGGTAATCTGCAAGGGCGTTCAACCTATTTGGCCTGCTTACCAACTACAGCGGGAACCGGTAGCGAGGTCTCTCCAAATGCTATTTTTCTGGATACAACAGATAATGAAAAGAAAGGGGTTATCAGTCCCTTCTTAATGCCTGATGCAGCTTACGTTGATCCGCTGCTAACGGTAGGTGTTCCGCCGGCTGTAACAGCATTCACAGGTATTGATGCTTTTACGCATTGTCTCGAAGCATATATTAACCGTTTTGCGCACCCTGTTGTCGATCGCTTTGCATTGGAGGGGATGAAACTCATCTATAAAAACCTGAAAAAAGCTTATGATCATGGTGATGATTTGGAGGCTCGTGCCGCAGTTGCGCTTGGAAGTGTGTACGGCGGTATGTGCCTGGGACCAGTAAATACTGCTGCGGTTCACGCTTTAGCCTATCCGCTGGGGAGCAAATATAAAATTGCACATGGCTTGTCGAATGCCGTGATGCTGCCTTATGTGTTGGAATATAATTTGCCTGCGGCCGTTGATCGTTTTTCGGATATTGCTCAGGCGCTCGGTCTTAACGGCTATACCTATAAAGAAGATTCTGCGAAGGCTGCAATTTGGGCGATTAAAGAATGGATCGTATCAATGAATATTCCGCTGAAGCTTTCTGCATTGAGCATACCGGAGACGGAATTGGAGGATATTGCGGCTTCAGCATTAAAGGTGCAGCGTTTATTACGAAACAACGTGCGCGAAATCACTTTCGACGATGCGTTGGATATTTACAAAAGGGCTTTTTAGAGCGAATGGTTGAAAAATTAAAAGACACTAAACTACAATGAAAAAGAATAATCCATACAAAGGCGTAATTGTGCCGATGATATCACCGTTGAATGATGATCTTTCGGTTGATAAACAGGCGGTGAAAAAGATTGTCCGTAATTTTCTAAAATACGATGTTGCACCGTTTATTGCCGGGACAACAGGCGAGGCCAGTTCCTTGTCGTTTCAGCAAAAACTTGATTTGGTGCAGGCGACGGTTGAAGTAGCCAAAGGAAACGCGATAATCTACGCGGGCATTTCGTCCAATTGTCTTCCGGAAACCATAGATATGGCAAAAAGTTTTGCTGATGCCGGAGCTGATGTATTAGTAGCTAATGTGCCCTCGTATTACCCGCTAACCGATGTACAGGCCGCAAAATATTGTGAGCAACTGGCTGATATTTCGCCAATTCCGTTGATCTTCTACAATATCACAGCTACAACAGGATATTCTATCCCTTTGGAGTTGGTTGAGAAGTTGAGTTACCATCCAAATGTGGTCGGATTGAAGGATTCAGAACGTGATGAAGAGCGTTTGGATCAGGCTTTGGACTTGTGGCGCGATCGCGAGGATTTTGTGCATTTGATCGGTTGGGCTGCCATGTCGGGTTATGCGTTGAAAAACGGTTCGGATGGAATTGTTCCAAGTACTGGAAACTATACTCCTGAATTGTACGCTGAATTGTATGCTCAAGCGCTAAGAGGTAATTGGGCCGAAGTAGACCAGCTGCAACAGCTTACCAATAGTTTGGGAGCATTATATCAGAAAAATCGCACGTTAGGCGAATCGCTGGCTGCCTTGAAAGTTATCATGAATGAGCGGGATCTTTGCGGAACGCAGGTGATGCCTCCGATTTACCGGATGGAACAGACAGCAGAAGAGGCATACCGCCAAGAGGTAAACGCATTTTTAGCGACTTCAAACTTGTAAAAAAATCAACATGAAAAAAGATAAAATCACATTGGCAGTAACGATGGGCGATCCGGCAGGTATTGGCCCTGAGATTGCGGCAAAAGCTTTCGCTGATGCTACTGTTTTTGAGAAATGCAGCCCGATTTTGGTGGGTAATGTCGCAGTTATGCAAGAAGCAATCAAGCTTACAGGTGTTGATCTGAAAATCAACCCGATTAGTGATGTAAAAGATGCCAAACTGAGTTTTGGAACAATTGATATTTATGATATTCCTGCAGATTTAAGTAAAATAAGCCATGGTAAAGTAACTGCTGAAGCGGGAGACCTGGCTTTTAAAGCAGTTCGTAAGGCGATCGAGCTGGCCATGAATGATGAGGTGGACGGTACGGTTACAGGTCCGATTCACAAAGAAGCGATCAATCTTGCCGGACACCATTTTTCGGGTCATACCGAAATTTATGCGCATTTCACGGATACGAAGAAATATACCATGTTGCTGGCTGATGAAAAAATCAAAGTGACGCACGTAAGTACGCACGTATCGCTGCGAAAAGCTTGCGATTTGGTGACTCGCCAACGTGTTTATGATGTTATTCGTTTGACCAATGATGCGCTGAAACGGATTGGAATTGAAAATCCGCGGATCGGTGTTGCCGGTTTGAACCCACACGCCGGCGATGGTGGCTTGTTTGGAACAGAGGAAACCGAAGAAATTTTACCGGCAATCAATGATGCAAAAGCCGAAGGAATCCTAGTGGCTGGTCCGTATCCTCCTGATACTTTATTCTCGTTGGCCAATGGTGGAAGTTTCGATGGTTGCGTAGCTATGTACCACGATCAGGGACACATTCCGTTTAAGCTGGTTGGCTTCATTTGGGACGAAGAAAAACAGGCGATGAAGAGCGTGAAAGGTGTAAACATCACACTTGGACTGCCAATTATTCGCACCTCTGTTGATCACGGTACAGCATTTGAAATTGCAGGAAAAGGAATTGCCAGTCCCGACGCGCTGGTATATGCAATCGATTATGCAATTAAACTGTATCAAAATAAATAAGGAGCTTGAAGATGATTGCTGTAATTGCAGATGATTTCACAGGAGCTGCCGAAATTGGAGGAATCGGACTTCAATACGGATTGAACGTATTGATTGTAACCGAAATTACCGGATCAGTAAATACGGATTTGCTGGTTGTGGTGGCCGACACGCGCTCGATGTCAGTTGAAGAAGCGACAAAAAGAATAGAGCGTTTGACAACAAGTTTACTTCAACTAAAGCCGCAATTTATATACAAAAAAATTGACTCGGTATTAAGGGGAAATGTTTACGAAGAGCTTTTAAAACAACAAAAAATAGCACAAAAGAGCCGGGTTATCATTGTGCCGGCTAATCCTCATTTTAATAGGATCATTAAAAACGGTTTTTATTATGTGGATGGCGTACCATTAGCTGAAACATCATTCGCTAATGATCCTGAATTTCCTTTAACGTCAAGCGATGTGCGGGAGATTATTGGAGATAATCCTTCGCAAATAAAATGTTTGAATTACGATGCTGTGATTCCTGAAAAAGGATTTATTGTGGCAAATGTATGCTCAGATAAAGATATTACCCATTGGGTTGACCAAATAGACGATCAGTCTGTTTACGGCGGAGGAGCAGGATTTTTTGATGCGATTTTAAGAAAACGTTTTCATCACCGGGCAGTTGACGAAGATGTTGAATTATCTGACGCTCAGAAAACCTTGTTTGTGTTCGGAAGTACTTTCCCGAAGACTACAGACTTTATGAAGAAGTTGCAGTCTGCAGGAATGATGTTTATTAATCTTTCCGAGGAATACTTTCAAGACCTTTGCAATGAGCCGGATAACGTTGATGAGTTGGCTGAAGATATTGCCTGTTGGTTGAAAGAAGGGCGCAAAGTTGTGGTAACAACGATTTTTACTGATAATTTTGCGGAACCCATGCATCCGGAAACCGTGCGGCGAGAAATTGGTCTGCTGGTTGAGAAAGTCTTTCAGATTACTCCTGTTGAAGAGCTTTATATTGAGGGAGGAGCTACGGCAGCTCAGATTATCAAAAACCTGAAAGTTTCGCAACTAAAACCGGTTCGCGAGCTTAGCTACGGAATTATCCAGATGCAGGTTGAAGGTTATCCGAATTTGAGCCTGATTACGAAGCCCGGAAGCTACAAATGGCCTGACAGCATTATTCCGGACACCAATTAAACTTAACCCGAATCAAACTTTCAAAAAACCAATAAAACTAAATCAAGCAAATGAATTCTCTCCCTAGCATACATGTCGTTGACTATCTAATCATGTTTCTAACCCTAGTCGTCTCTCTGGGAGTAGGCTTTTGGTTTTCGAAACGACAGAAGGATACCAACAATTATTTTAAAGCGGCAGGCTCAATCCCATCCTGGGCAATTGGTATGTCGATCCTGGCAACGCTGATCAGTAGTATTACTTTTTTGGCTTATCCCGGAGAAGGATACACTTCAAATTGGATTCGGCTTGTACAGGGACTGATGGTTCCGATTGTTCTTGTTGCCATTGTTGGTTTTGTTGTACCGCTGTTTCGGCATGTTATTCAGCTGAGTACATACGAATATTTTGAAAAACGATTTGGTTTTTTTGCGCGTTTTTATACATCTGTGAGCTTTATCTTGACTCACTTTTCCAAAATGGGAACCGTTTTCTTTCTGATCTCATTGGCCTTGAGTAAGATGATTGGCCTGGATACGGCAACGATTATCTGGATAATTGGGGGAGCTGTTATCTTGTTAACCCTTTTGGGTGGAATTGAAGCTGTAATCTGGCTGGACGTGATTCAGGGATTCTTGCTGATCATCGGAGGTATTATTGCGCTTGGTATTTTGCTGTTTACTCCTGAAGGTGGTCCGATGGAAGTGTGGCGTGTAGCTATGCAAAATGATCGAATTGGTTTTGGCCCGTTCGACTGGGATTTTGTGAACCTTACCTTTTGGGTGATGGCGCTCAATGGTGTGTTTTACGCCATCCAAAAATACGGTACTGACCAAACGATTGTACAGCGCTACCTGACTGCAAAAACGGATAAAGCTGCGATTAGAGCTTCGTTGATGGGAGTTCTGTTGAGTGTTCCGGTGTGGGCGATGTTCATGTTTATCGGAACGGCTTTGTTTTCGTACTATAAAATTACCGGCGCACCGTTACCTGCCGATATTGAAGCAGATGCTGTGTTCCCGTATTTCATTTTAACTAAGCTTCCTGTTGGCGTGGTTGGCTTAATTCTATCGGCTTTGATGGCTGCCGCCATCTCAAGTCTTGACTCGGACTTGAACTGCTTGTCAGCTATTTTAATGGAAGACTACTACAAACGTATGTTCCCGAAAAGTACAGACAAGGAACAGTTGATGATGGGACGCCTGTTCATTGTTTTAGCTGGTTTTGGAGCGGTGGCTGTGGCATTGTTCTACGTTAATGCCGGCAGTGAAGGCGTTTTGGGGATCATCTTTACACTCTATGCGATTTTCTCGGGAGGTATTGCTGGAATGTTCTTGCTAGGAATATTCAGCACTCGTGCTAACAAACCAGGCTTATACTGGGGAATTGGAGCCAGTGTACTTTTTACAGCTTGGGCACTGCTAACTTCAACACCTATCGGGGTGGAGGGAAAGAAGACCATTCTTTTAAATTTAGGAAACTTCAACTACACGCACCATAAATACATGATTGGTGTATACAGTCATGTTGTCTTGATCATATTCGGTTATGTTGCAAGCCTTTTTTACAAAGGACGCGAAACCGATATTTCGCTTACCTGGACAGGGTGGAAACAAAGAAATAAACAGCTAAACAAAGCATAAAACAGAAAACAAATGAAAATGAAAAATCTACTCGTTGCGGGTTTGTCGGTTTTGACGTTGGCGGCATGTCAGCCGGCGGCAAAAAAGGAAGAACCCAAAGGAATGGAATTATTGAAAGTATCAGCCAACCATCGTTTTTTTGAAACGGAAGATGGTAAACCTTTCTTTTGGTTAGGTGATACTGGTTGGTTGTTGTTCACCAAGTTAAACCGGGAAGAGACTGAAAAATACCTGGAAACTCGCAAGGAACAAGGCTTCAATGTTATCCAGGTGATGGTATTACATGGCTTGGGCGCGGTGAATGTTTACGGCGATTCAGCGTTGGTGAATCATAGCGTAGCAACACCAAACGTTACTGAAGGAAACGACTTCAGCGATTCAATTCAATATGACTACTGGGATAACATGGATTACGCCATTGATTTGGCGGCCGAAAAAGGTCTGTACATGGCCTTGGTGCCGGTTTGGGGAAACAATGTGAAAGATGGTGGTGTGTTGCGCGAAGAAGCTGCTGTTTATGGCAAGTGGATTGCTGATCGTTACAAGGATCGCAAAAACATTATTTGGATGAACGGTGGTGATACCTTTGGTAGCGACTCCACAGCAACCTGGAATATTCTGGGAAATGCCTTGAGAGATAACGATCCCAACCATTTGATTACTTTCCACCCGCGTGGACGTATGCAGTCGAACGACTGGTTTTTAAATGAATCTTGGATGGATTTCAATATGATCCAGTCCGGTCACCGTCGTTACGATCAGGATGATACCGAACGTGGATATGCACAGGATAACTATAAATACATTTTTGAAGACTGGGATTTGACTCCTGTTCGCCCAACAATCGACGGCGAACCTTCTTATGAAGGAATTCCTCAAGGATTGCACGATACCTTGCAGCCTTTTTGGAATGATGCAGACGTTCGTCGTTATGCTTATTGGTCGGTGTTTGCGGGAGCTTTTGGCTACACTTACGGAAGCAGCGCGGTGATGCAATTTTATCAGCCGGGCGACAAAGCAGCTGCATACGGTGCTAAAGAATACTGGACGAAAGCCATTAACGATCCGGGTGCAAACCAAATGAAATATGTGAAAGAGTTGATGTTATCTCGTCCTTATTTCGACAGGGTGCCGGATCAAAGTTTAATTGCCGGCGAGAATGGCGAAAAGTATGATTTCCTGATCGCAACTCGCGGTAACGATTATGCTTTCATTTACACCTACAATGGTCGCGATATTCCTGTTCAGATGGGGAAAATTGCTGGCGATAAGGTGAAGGCCAGTTGGTTTAATCCACGAAACGGACAGTATTCTGAGATTGGTGAATTTGAAAATACAGGTGTGCAATCTTTCGATCCTCCTGGAGATGCCGGCGACGGACACGATTATGTGTTGGTTCTTGACAGCGTAAAGTAGATTGAGCATGAAGAATAAAATATTACTTCTGGTAGTCCTGTTCGGAACTTTGATTTCCTGTTCAAAAGAAAAGGAACTCTACATGTTCAGTACCTTCCGTGAACCGGCCGATAAAGGTTTGTTCCTCGCCTATAGCGAAGACGGTTACCATTGGAACGACTTAGGAGGTCCGTGGTTGGCACCGGAGGTCGGTATGCAAAAAGTCATGCGGGATCCATCGGTAGTTCAAGGTCCTGATGGTACTTTTCATATGGTATGGACATCGTCGTGGCGTGGAGATTTTGGTTTTGGCTATTCAAGCTCAAAGGATTTGATTCATTGGTCGAAAGAACAGCTCATTTCGGTTATGACCGACACGACGACAGTGAATGTTTGGGCTCCCGAGCTTTTCTATGACGATGAGCAGGAACGTTTCATCATTATTTGGGCATCTACCATCCCTTTCAAATTTGAAAAAGGTGAGGAGGAAGAAAAGAATAACCACCGCATGTATTATACAACCACAAAAGATTTCAAAAGCTTTACGGATACGAAGTTATTTCTCGATCCCGGCTTCAGTGTTATTGATTGTGTGATTGTGAAACGTGCAGCCAACGATTATGTGTTAGTATTGAAAGACAACACGCGACCAAGACGCGATATTGAAGTGGCCTTTGGCGAAAGTCCGCTGGGGCCATGGCACGATATATCAGAACCGTTCACCGGCTTCAAATCCGAAGGGCCGGCTGTTGTGAAAGTGGGAGAGGACTACCTGATTTACTACGACGACTACGGTAACAAAAGATATGGATGTGCACGAACGAGAGATTTCAAATCATTTGAAGATATTTCTGAGCAGGTGACTCTGCCGGAAGGGCACAAACACGGCACGATTTTTAAAGTAAAACAATCGGTGGTCGATAAGCTATTGAAACTGTCTAATGTAAATAATGAGAATTAGTTGATGTGATGCGGGAATCCGGTTTAAGACTAGAAACCTGACCGGATTCCTTTTTTTTGAATGCAATTAGTAAAACAATCAGAAACATGAACTTAGGAAGAAAATTAATCAGTATGGTTTTTCTGGCAGCAGCTGTGACAGGGCTGACACAGGCGCAGGAATTACCACACTATACCGGCGAAACACTCAATAATCCCGATTATCATCACGGCCAGCTATCGCCAGCTTTGGGTGTACACAATATCCAAACAATGCGGGCAAACCGAGAATTTCCGGATATGGCGGATAGCTTGGGCTGGACTTACAACCATGCCCCAATGCTGGCTTATTGGAACAACACATTTTTCATCGAATATCTGAGTGATCCGGTTGGCGAGCATATTGCGCCGGGTGCAACTTTGATCCAAACATCGAAGGATGGAAATGAGTGGACGAAGCCGGAAGTGATTTTCCCTCCCTATGATATCCCTGAAGGTTTCAGCAAGGAAGGTGATACAGCAGTTGCGCATGATCTACAATCGGTTAATCACCAACGTATGGGATTCTTTGTCAGCTCAAACAACAAACTGTTAGTGTTGGCTTACATTGCGATTTCGTTGAATGAAAAAGACAGTCCAAACGATGGTAACGGTATTGGCCGCGTTGTTCGCGAAGTGAAAGCTGATGGTACTTACGGACCAATCTATTTCATTCGCTACAACCATGGATGGGATGCAAAAAATACGACACTTCCATTCTATAAGAAAAGCAAAGACAAAGCTTTTGTAAAAGCTTGCGACGAGCTGCTGGCAAATCGCCTGATGGTACAGCAATGGAACGAGGAAGCTGATCGCGACGATCCGCTGATTTCGTTGAAAGGTGACTACAAAGCTTTCAATTTCTATCATTTGCCTGATGGAAAAGTTGTCGGTTTGTGGAAGCACGCTTTGGCAGCAATCAGTGAAGACGAGGGGCAAACATGGACAAAGCCAACCCGTGCTCCCGGTTTTGTAAACAGCAACGCTAAAATTTGGGGACAACGCACATCCGATGGTCGCTATGCAACGGTTTACAACCCTTCTGATTTCCGCTGGCCTTTGGCAATTTCTACGAGTGCTGATGGCATGGATTACACTAACCTGTTATTGGTTAACGGTGAAGTTTCACCGATGCGTTATGGTGGCAACTATAAATCATACGGGCCACAGTATGTCCGCGGTATTGCCGAAGGAAACGGTACTCAGGCCGATGGCAACATGTGGGTGACCTACAGTATGAATAAGGAAGATATTTGGGTTTCAAAAGTTCCGGTTCCTGTAATTGACAAAGAGACTTCTGATGTGAACGACGTCTTCAACCAAATGCCGGAAGGTAAAGAATTGGATCGATGGAACATCTTTAGTCCGCTATGGGCTCGTGTCGACGTTGAGAAAGACGCCAGCGGAACGCGCTGTCTGCTGCTCAATGATCAGGATGAATTTGACTACGCGAAAGCAGAGCGCCTTTTCCCGCGTGCAGCCAATGTTGCTGTCGAGTTCAAAGTGAAGCCGGCTCAAAATGACCATGGTCAGCTGGATGTTGAATTGGTGGATGCCAAAGGAATTGCTACTATGCGTTTGACTTTCAGTAAAGATGGTTACCTGCAGCAGAAAAATGGTTACCGAATGGGAAATATCATGCCATACAGCGCCGGACAGGAATATACTATTCGAATTGAATTGACTTGCGGCAATCGCTTTTTTGATGTGTATGTTGACGGGCAAAAGAAAAAGACCGGACTTTGTTTTGCTCCGGTACATGAAGTGGAACGGGTGACTTTCCGCACAGGAGATGTTCGTCGTTTTCCGGATGTGGACACACCGACCGATCAGGATTATGACCTGAAGGAAAACGGAAAACCGGCACCGCTTGCCCGTTTCTTAATTTATTCGTTAACGACAAAAGATTTATAGACAATGAATTTCCAATTCAATATAAAAGTTTCTTCATACATCATGGTTTTGTTAGTTTCCCTGGCTGTTTTGAGCCAGGGAAACGCTTATGCAGGAGGAAAGGATAAGGACAGAAGCATTCTTAAGGCAGATAGCTTCAAGCATTTTGTGGACTATTTCAATAGAATGGAAGATGAGAACTTATCGTTTGTCATTCCGAATGCACAAGCTTGGGATTGGATGAAAGTAAACATCCCGTTGTTTGAATGTCCGCAGGATAACTTTGAAGAAATCTACTATTTCCGCTGGTGGACTTACCGCAAGCACATTAAAGAAACGCCGGAAGGTTGGGGAATCACTGAGTTTTTGGTCGATCGCCCGTACGCAGATAAATACAACTTGATTGCTTGTGCCATTGGCCATCATATTATGGAAGGCCGCTGGTTGCACAATCCGGAATACATTCAGCAATATGCGCATGTTTGGTATCGCGGAAATGAAGGAAAACCAATGAACAAGTTGCACAAATTTAGTAATTGGAATTCTTACGCTTTGTTGCAAGCTTACTATGTGAATAGCGATAAAGACTATCTGGTTGATATGCTACCGGATTTAACTGCCGATTACAAATCATGGGAAGAAGAACGACGCAATGCAAACGGATTGTTCTGGCAAAACGACGTGAAGGACGGTATGGAGGAGCAGATCAGTGGTGGCCGTCACGAGCGGAACGAACGCCCGACAATCAACAGTTACATGTTTGGTAATTCCGAGGCTTTGGCCGAAATTGCTGAATTGGATGGGGATCAGGCAACTTCAACCTTGTATGCGGCGAAGGCTGATACACTAAAGAAATTGATTGACACAAATCTATGGGATTCGGAGGATCAGTTTTTTGAGACGGTGAAGGAAAAAGGAGGTTTTGCTAAAGTTCGCGAAGAGATAGGCTTTATTCCCTGGTATTTTAATATTCCAACGCCCGAACAATCTGTTGCCTGGAAGCAGATCAACGATAATAATGGTTTTTCAGCTCCTTTCGGCTTGACAACCGCTGAGCGTCGCCATCCGGATTTTCGCAGCCACGGTTGCTGCAAATGTGAGTGGGACGGCGCGATTTGGCCATTTGCAACTGCTCAAACTTTGACAGGATTGGCGAATCTGTTGAATGACTACAAGCAAAATGTCGTGACCGATAGCACCTATTTCCGTCAAATGGAATTGTATGTCGAGTCGCAGTATTACCGCGGTCGCCCATACGTTGGCGAATATTTGGATGAAGTAACCGGCTATTGGTTGAAAGGAGATCAGGAACGCAGCCGATATTACAACCACTCAACCTTTAACGATTTGATGATTACAGGCTTGGTTGGTTTGCGTCCGCGGGCTGATGACGTGCTTGAAGTGAACCCGCTGGTTCCGGCTGACAAATGGGACTGGTTCTGTTTAGACAAGGTGCTGTATCATGGTAGAATCGTTACCGTTGTTTGGGACAAGACAGGTGAAAAGTACGGTAAAGGCAAAGGTTTGTACCTGTTGGTTGATGGAAAAGAAGTTGCAAGACGAACTGAACTTGGGAAACTGACAGGGAAGCTTTAAGACGCAAAAGTTTTCAGTCGCAGTCTCAGTTTTTAGGTGCGACGAATGACAACAAATGACCACCTTATGACGAAGAATCTAAAAATAAAAAGAATTATAACCTTCTCGCTTTTGCTGGTTTGGGCTTTCCAATTTCAGGCTGAAGCAAAAAAAACAAACTGGCGCAAAGGAATTTTGGTTGATGAGTTTATCTACACTGAAGCGCCTTATCCGTCGTGCCACTCAGCGACAATTGCAGAGACGCCGGAAGGATTGGTTGCAGCTTGGTTTGGTGGAACAAAAGAACGTAATCCGGATGTTGGCATCTGGGTGAGCCGCCACATCGATGGGAAATGGACCGAATCGGTAGAAGTGGCAAATGGTGTCCAAAACGATACCTTGCGTTATCCGACCTGGAATCCGGTATTGTTTCAAATGCCGGGTGGCGATTTGCTATTGTTTTATAAAATCGGGCCGAAACCATCGGAATGGTGGGGCATGATGATGCGCTCAGCCGATAATGGAAAAACGTGGTCGCAACCGGAGCGCCTGCCGGATGGAGTCTACGGCCCCATCAAGAATAAGCCGATTTTACTGGCCGATGGTACGTTGATGTCTCCTTGCAGCGTGGAAGGAGATGGCGGCTGGCGTTCGTATTTCGAGTTTACAAAAGATGAAGGAAAGACTTGGAAGAAGGGCGACTACATCAACGACGGTAAAATGTATATGGCTATTCAACCGACTATATTAACTTATCCGGATGGACGGATGCAAACGCTGGTTCGCACGCGGAATGCTGTTATTGGCTCTTGCTGGTCGGGCGATCAGGGCAAAAGCTGGGGATTGATGCAGCCTTCAGGTCTTCCGAATAATAACTCGGGCATCGATGCTGTTAGTTTAAACGATGGTCGTCAGTTGGTGGTTTACAACCATGTTAAAACGCCGGTCAATGCGCCGAAAGGACACCGTACTCCGCTGAATGTTGCCGTGTCAAAAGACGGCAAACATTGGGAGGCAGCATTGGTACTGGAGGATTCTGAGATAAGCCAGTATTCTTATCCAGCGGTTATTGAAACATCCGATGGTTTGGTGCATTTTGTTTACACATGGCGTCGCGAGCGCATTAAGCATGTGGTTATTGATCCGAAGAAATTGAAAACCCAAAAGATTATTTACGAGCAGTGGCCGGAATAGGAAGTGATCAGTCACAGTGTTCAGTGTTCAGTTTCCAAATCAAAACAAAAAACGCCTACTGGATTGACTATTGAATGACCGTTAAATGACGAAGAAATGAAACAAACTAAACTTATCATCATCATGCTGTTTTTCGCGTTTGCGGCGAATGCTCAGCTGGTGAATTCCGACAACAAATATCAGCGCCCGCTGGATGAAGTGCTGAGGGATATTGAGCAACGATATGATGTTCAGATCAAATTTTCGGAGAAAGATATTGCCGGATTAGTACTCAATTATGCCGACTGGCGTTTGAGACCGGATCTGGAAGAAACGTTGCGAAATGTTTTATCGTCTTTCGATTTGGTGGCTAATCTGGATGAAAAATCCGGAGCTTACAAGGTTGAAGAGTTTCGTTACCACCGGAAAACCGTTTCCGAAGCCAAGGAATTTCTGGATTATTTGTCTGGCTTGTATTCCAATAAAGACGAATGGGAAGTGCGGCGGGCAGAGTTGAAACAATGTTTGCCTTCAGCTGTGAGATTGGATAAAGCTCCTGCTTCGCCTGCAACGAAACCAATTCTGACTAAGATCAGAAAAATGGACGGCTACACCATTCAGAATATAGGCTTGGAAATTTTGCCCGGTGTTTATGCCTGCGGTTCGATTTATCGACCTGCGAAAATCAAGGGGAAGATTCCTGTTGTACTTTGCCCGAATGGACATTTTGGTGATGGACGCTACAATCCTGATATCCAGAAACGCTGTGCTGGCTTAGCCCGAATGGGAGCAATGAGCATCAGTTACGATCTGTTTGGTTGGGGCGAGTCTGGCTTGCAATTCGACATGAGGTATCACCGAAAGGCATTGGCGAATACAATTCAGGCTTTAAACAGCATTCGCTTACTGGACTACCTTTTGAGCTTCGATTATGCTGATCCGGATCGGGTAGGAATTACCGGAGGTTCAGGCGGCGGCAGTCATACCATGCTGATCTCTGCTATCGACGACCGGATTGATGTAAGCGTTCCGGTTGTGATGATGTCTTCGATCCATTACGGGGGCTGTCCTTGTGAAAGCGGAAACCCGATTCACCTGTGTGGTGGAGGAACCAATAATGTCGAGATTGCAGGTCTGTTTGCACCAAAACCGCAACTGATTGTTTCAGATGGTGGCGACTGGACTGCCAATGTACCCGAGCTTGAATTCCCTTTTTTGAAACGGATTTACAGTTTTTATGGTCCTGATGCGGTCGTAGAAAATGTGCATTTACCCAATGAGAAACACGATTACGGCCCTTCGAAACGAATGGCGATGTATCACTTCATGGCTAAATACCTGAAGCTGGACGAATCGAAAGTGTTTGATAAAAATGGTAATCTGGATGAGTCGGCCATAACTGTTGAAAAGGAGAATGACTTGAAAGCATTTGGTGATAATGGTGAAAATCTGCCTGCTAATGCATTGAAGGATTTCAACGAGTTAGAGGCTATGTTCGACCTGTAACAACATTTTTGAGCCAAGGATCAGGATTTTTACAACTTCTGATATACACGATAGCTTGCTGTAAGGAGAGAAATAACGCAAAATAGAGAATACCTTTTTGAGATATACAGATTTGATTTTGTGTATCGATGAATTGCCATCTAAACGACTAAACGAAGAGTGAGCATTTAAACTAACTGATTGAAATTTAAAATCGAATGAAAAATGGAAAAGACGATGACTGCCGGTGGTTTTAGAGTCGCTACCTGCAAATGTGGAGGCATACCTATGATGATAAAAATCGCATTGCATCCACCTCTTTGGAAAATTAGGTGTTCCTGTGGACGGACAGGGTTGAGCGAGTGTAATGCAACAAAGGCCGTTTTGAATTGGAACTCCGGATATTTGAAAGTAGGATGAAAACTAGCAAAATATATCTTTGGTTGCTGTTTGCATTCACAATGCTAAGCAGTTTTTCAGCTCGTGCGCAACAATTAGCTTTTCCCGGCGCTATAGGCTACGGAGCCTATTCGCATGGAGGAAGAGGCGGACAAGTATTTGAAGTTACGAACTTGAATGATAGCGGTCTCGGAAGTTTACGTGCTGCGGTAGAGGCAGAAGGACCCCGAACCGTTGTTTTTCGTGTTTCAGGAAACATTTCGTTGAAATCGATGCTTACGATCTCAAATCCTTACATTACAATTGCCGGCCAAACAGCTCCGGGAGATGGCATATGCCTGAAAGATTTTCCGCTGCATATTACCGGTACTCATGATGTAATAGTTCGCTTTATCCGCGTTCGGCCGGGCATCGCCTCCGGTTTGATTGGAAGTGAGATTGATGGCATTGAAATCAGGGATAGCAGAAATGTTATTCTTGACCATTGTACGATGGGGTGGACTGTCGATGAAGCTTTGAACAGCTGGCATGGAACTGAAAATATTACGGTTCAATGGTGTATGATTGCGGAACCATTGAATAAGTCGGTTCATGAAAAAGGAGAACATGGTTTTTCTGCATCATTAGGAGGTCAAAAGGCGTCCTACCTTTTCAACTTATTTGCATCGGGTATTGGACGGAATCCGAGCATTGGTGGTAACCATTTGGAAAACACATATGATGTTGATTTTAGCAATAATGTTGTTTTTAACTACGGTTACCGAACCTGTGATGGTAAACCGCGGAGCATAAATTTTATAGGTAATTACTATAAGCCAGGTCCTGCAACGCAGGACGTCGTAAAAAATCGTTTGGTAAAAGTTGATAATGCTAAAAAATACGGATTCAAAGGTAATTGGTACATTTCCGGTAATGTGATAAGCGGAAATGAAAAGGTCAATCGTAACAACATTGAATTCGGGGTTGAATTTGAAGATGGTTGTAGCGCCGATAAAAATTTATTGAAAGAACCACTACCGGTAACTCAAACGAAGCATGTAACAGCAGCAGAAGCTTATAAACTGGTGTTGAAAAATGTAGGTGTAACCTCTCCAGGACGTGATAGCCGAGAAAAGTATATTTTAGAGTGTTTGGCCGGAAATGTTAAAATTGAAGGTGATGGCATTGTAAATACAGTGGAAGAGGCCGGAGGTTGGCCGGAACTGAAGAGCAAACCTGCACCATTGGATTCTGATGGA
>QKCF01000316.1 GCA_003246935.1 Sunxiuqinia sp.
AGCCAAGGTAATTATAGCTATGCTGTTTACGACCGTAAAGCACCACATGCTTACTTAGGTAGTTTCAGAATCACCGACGGGATAGTCGACGGAGCTGAAGAAACCGACGGAATTGACATATACAGCACATACCTAAATAACGACTTCAAACATGGATTACTGGTCGTTCAGGACGGCTACAACTACGACAACGACAAAGCTGTTGCGCAAAATTTTAAATTGATTCCTTGGGAAAATATCGCTGAATTATTATCATTGAACCGGAATTAAAAACGCCTAAGAGAGGAATGCTAAAAAGCGGCAAAAGACCATTGGTCGATTGCCGCTTTTCCTGTGTTGATACAGTCATAAACTATTTCCCCGTAAATGTAGTTGTCGTTTTAATCGTCATCGGAATATCCATACCATCAGGCATTTGATCATTTGCGCCAATTTTGGCTTTTCCATTGATACTCTGCTCTGCAGTACCGGCCATTACCCAACCTGTCTTTTTATCAACTTTCAGATCCGACTTCATTGCTCCTGTCATTGCGAAGGACATGCTCATACCGTCTGTCTCAATTGAAGCTCCATTATCCGGTGTCGACATCGTACCCTCTCCCGAGATTAAATAATAGTCTCCTTCTTCTCCTTTGAATGTATAAGTAATATCGACATTCAACACCATCCCCGATTCGAGATTAAGCGACGACTTCCAGCTATCACCCACTTCAACCGGTTGAGCCGGAAAGATGGTCAACATACTTCCCATATTGCCACGAAAAGCATTTTCTCCGTAATTATCACCCAGTTGTTTTTGCAGCTGTTCTTTTTGTGCCGCGGGCATATTATCCCCCAACGCATCAAGTACGCTATTCATGATGACATCCAGATTTTTCACGTCAAGCACCTCTCCTTTTCTACTCAATGTCAGCTGAAAGGATTTGTCAGTCATCTTTGCCAACATGCCTGATAAAGGGTCTTTTGCCTCAGGAGTTTCAGAACTGAATGTCATATTCATTTGCGGCATCTTCATCTCCATGACCATCGACGTGTACTGACCATCCAGATCGTACCCTTCATCCGATTCGTCGATCACCCTAAACGACATTTCTGCAGTAATCTTCATATCAATATTGATATTTTGCCCCATCATCTCCTGGCTAATGGTCCCAACCGATACTGATTTGGTAGTATAAGTATTCCCAACTTCCAGATTTAATCGGAGTTCTGTCTTTTTAGCATGGACGAGCTGAAATGCCAATAAAGCAATAAATAGGAAAAGTAGATTTTTCATTTTTTAAAATTATAGGTTTAATAATTGCTTGTTTTACCCGCAGCAATAAGAGTCTTTTCGCAGACAAACAAAAGCAATCTAATTTAACTATAATTTTAAAATATAGAATTACTGACGGCTCAAATAATTTGGCCGGCGATTAAATAAAACTGGAAAACTAACAGGACGGCACTAATAAGTTTAATACCCGGGGCAGAACAGTAATTTTTGCCGGCAGTTCAAGATGATATACATCCCCATCTCTGTGGAAATACGATAGCGATAGTGACTCAATATCAACCTCCTTCACTTTACGGGTTTCCACGTAACGCGATTTGTGAATAAACTTTCCGAACAGTGCAATTCCCAGGAAAGGTGCGTACCATAAGGGAAAAGGCTTTATCATGGTTACATCAAGCAAGCCATCTTCGAGGTCAGCCAAGGGGGCAATAAACGCATTATTACCGTACTGGTTAGCATTCGCGATAGTCACAGCAAAATATCGCCCAACGAACGCCTCTCCATCCAGTGCAAACTTTGCATCGACACCTTTGAATCGAAAAAACGAGCGACACACATAGTTCACATAGCCTTTCAACCCGCGCTTTTCACTACCATCAAAATGATGTGCAATCAATGCATCGAAACCAAAGCCACAAGTACAAAAGAAATAATCTTCATTAATCTGCCCTACGTCAATCGATTTCGTTACTCCAGACTCCAGATAGTCAGCAATTTTCCGAATTTGACTTGGTATTTTTAACATCCGAGCCAGACCATTTCCCGAACCTCGGGGAATATGAGCCATTAGACGGTTGGTGCCAACCAACACTGATGCCACCTCGTTAAACGTACCATCTCCCCCAACCGACACAATCACAGCTTTTGGCTTTCCGAGTCGTTTCCGAACCAACTTACCAGCATGTCCGGCTCGCTTTGTTTTTTTACTCGAAAACGGTATTCCGCGATCGCGCAACTCGGCCTTCAGGCTTTTGAAATACTTGACATTATCGTCAGGCCCGGCAACCGGATTAACAATGAACTTGTACTTTCTCTCCATTATTTAGCTACTGTTCGAGATGTCCGTCGTGCAAATACTGCACGTAAGCCTTTGCAAAATGCATCAGCGAATCTGTCCTTTCAGGAGCGTAATTATAAAAGAAGTCCGTCTTCTTCGTGTTTGTATTCATAAACCAACCAGCTTCGGGACTCATAAATCCCCAGCCTTGTCCGTCAAAATAAAACGCATAACTATCGTCCGACAGAAAATCTTTCGAAAGTAAGTCCTTTTTACATTGCCAGCCAAGCTGTTTCAATAACATTGCTGTTAAATCATTCTGATTCCCGAATCGCTCGCTGATGAAATGCTGTTTTACCACACCTCCCACTAATATCAAGGGAATGCGATACGATGCAGGATCTGTAATATTGGTTGGACCGGGCTCAAGCGAAGTGTGGTCAGCAGTAATCATGACCAGCGTATGATCCCACAAAGCGGTTTGTTTCAGTGAGTCGATAAACACCCCCAGGCAACTATCTGCATACGACACAACATTCAGATACTTATTCTCGGTGCTGTTCGTAGGGAACTTCCGATAGCCATCAATATCAAAAGGCTCGTGGCTACTAATATTGTAAACCATACTGAAGAATGGTTCTTTCTCCTGCTTTAAATCGTCGAACATGCGCGCGTACAAATACTCATCCGGCACACCCCATTTTTGTTTTAACCCGGTTTCCAACGAAAAATCTGATTTGGAAATAATCTTATCAATTCCCGACTGAATCATCACCGCCCGGGTGTTGTAGAAATTCACATCACCGCCATAATAGAAGGACATGCTGTAGCCTTTGTTGGCAAAATACCGCGGAAAATAATCGAGTTTGCTCATTTTATCAGGGAAGGCCAATACCGTTGTGCGACTCATATCCGACGGGCGTCCGCCAATTGTTGCCGACATCCCTTTGTCCGAGCGGCGCCCTGTCGCATAGAACGACTTGAAAGCAATTCCTTCATTGCAGAACTCATTCAATCGGGGCGTTACTCCAGCTAATCCACCAAGCTGTTCAATCACCTTATCTGAGAAACTTTCCAGAAATACCAAAATAATATTGGTTGGCTTTCCAGCTACTGTTTCAATGATCTTTGGAGCTGCAACGCCCATTTTATCGTGCGCTTCCAAAATAGCCTTTGCTTCTTCGTCGGGCATATAATTCACGTCAACCCGCGCTTTCTTATTCTTCAGCACATCGTGCATGAAATTCCAGAAGTAATTATAGGCAAACTGATTGGCTTCCAAATGCTCACTGAAATACACATTACTATGATTCATTGGCGCACGATCCAAGCCACCACGAATAGGGATTATCAAGGCTGCTGTAAAGAATACCATCACCGGAATGCCCCACCACTTCAGCTTCATCTGAGCAAGCTTTTTGCTGTTCAGCAATTGATTGTATCCCCTGAAGCTTACCCAAACAATACCAATTGTGAGCAATGGGAACAGAATCAACTGCCACCAGGTCATCGAGGCATAAATTCCACCTGGTGTTTCGAGGTACATCAAAAACTGAGCATTCAGGCGGCTCCCCCAAGCCGGATACAAACCGGCATCAGTTAAGCCTAAGATGGTTAAGAACACCACTGTCAGAAGCGTATAATATTTTAACAGGTATGAACTAAATCGACTGGTTGCCACAAAACCTAAACTAAAGATTAATCCGGGCACCAGGCTAAAATAGCCGGCAACCGACAAATCCATAATAATTCCATGGCGGAAGATTCCCCAGAATTCAGCCGACGGCAAACTGCCAACCGACGGATAATTGTAGATAACGAAAAAGATTTTGAAGGCCGTCAGGAACAACAACCAGAACAAATAATATTTCAGAAACGAGAGGAATAATTTCTTCATCGGGTTTTCATGGATTAATAAAAATGCGCCTGGCGAAATTACAAAATTATTACCCCACCCCTAAAGATCGATTAAAAGTTTAAGAGCAGATACCAGGTTCGACCATCTTCAAAATGAAAATATTGAAAAGCGATCCATCAAAAAGGAAACTAAAATTCGCAAAACATTAGTCGACATGAGCTTCCGGTTCAATATGAACGTGAACATGGGCGCGAGGAATTTTCAAGGAAAGCTGTTTCTCCACTGCAGTCGCGATTTCGTGCGCCTCCTCCGTCGTCATCCCCGGCGGCACATGAATGTTTACTTCAACAAAAATATCGGCGCCGGAGGAACGCACTTTCAGATCATGAAAATATTTGATTCCTTCTACATGATTCATTTCATCCTGAATTTGGCTGGACACCGAATCAGGCACCCTATCGAGTAACACGTTGATTGAACGTTTCCCCAACTGGTACGACACATAAATAACAATGCAAGCAACAAGCAAAGCTGCAATACTGTCGGCCATGAAAAAGCCAAACTGTGCACCAATCAAGCCAAACAGAACCACCATCGAACTCCACACATCGGTCGAAAAATGCAGGGCATCAGCTTCCAATGCCTGGCTGTTGTGTTTAACCGCCATTCTCTTCAAGGCCCGCGAACGACTTATATCGACGATGATCGAGGAAATAACCACCACATAGCTCCAAACCGTCACTTCGAGATGCGTTTCACCCGAGATTAATCGGTTCAGAGCTTCATATATGATCCAAACGCAGGTAATCAGCAGAAGCAGCGTTTCAATTAAGGCCGAAAGGTTCTCAATTTTACCATGTCCATAGTGGTGGTCTTTATCGGCAGGTTTATCCGACAGGCGCACCGCAAACCAGGTAATTACAGCCGCCACCAAATCGAGCGCCGAGTGCAAAGCCTCCGACAGAATTCCCAAACTACCGGTCAGCAAACCGACGATTAATTTAAAGCTGGTTAAAAAGATGGCGGCAAGTACTGAAATAAAGGCAACCCGGTTTTTCTCATTTACAGGCATGATATCAGGCTTAAGTTGAAGTGGAAATAAATTCCCATTGGTCTTAAGCCAAAGTTACACGAAGCAACTTAATCAAAGTACTGTTTCAAAAATAAATTTCCGATTATTCGCCAAACGCTTCCTGCGGGAAAGCGCCTAATCCGAATAAGGCAAAATCGTATTTGATCGGGTCGTTCGGATCGAAAGCCCGTAAACGCTCGCTCACCTCCAGTACCGCTTTCCAATCGTCCTGTTTACGTTGTAGTATGCCCAGCTGCCGAGCCTGCTTGCTGGTATGCACATCCAACGGCAACAGCAGATCCGACATGGGGATGCCTTTCCAAATACCAAAATCCACACCGACATCATCTTTTCGCACCATCCATCGCAAGTACATATTCAATCGCTTAGCCGAAGCCCCCGAAGCCCCCTTATCAATATTCGACACGTGCTTCTGCGTGCGGCGGTCTCCTGCAAGCTCAAAAAATACCTTGCGAAAATAGCGTAACGCCCCCGAAACGGCTCCCTCCTGCTGGTAACCTTTTGTGAAAACCGCTTCCAACCCGCCATAATTTTTGTAAATATTCTTCAACGAACGCAAGAAATACCGGCAGTCCACTCCATTGAATGTGCGATGTTTGAACGACTCAAAATGCAGCCACTCATCTTCAGAAGTATTCATCAGAAAAGCATACGGATCGTGATCCATGGCCTCCATCAGCCACTTCCCGTTTTTGATGATCGTTGCCCGCTGCCCCCAAGCGATAGTTGCAGCCAGAAAACCTGCAATTTCAATGTTCTCCTTCTGCGCAAACTGC
>QKCF01000469.1 GCA_003246935.1 Sunxiuqinia sp.
CGAACCAACTCAGGACAAGGCTAAGCGGCTAATGATAGACATGTCGTATATTCGCGATAATTTCAACGACCTTCGTAAGCCATGAAAAAGCCAATTAAAGTTACCGGCTTCGGAAGCCGACAACCGGTACAATTGCCGCCTGAGAAAGATGACACTACTGAAGCGACCCCATCCATCGAGGAACAACTGGTTCAAGTAATCTTACAGCATTATGTTCCGGCTAATTCGGTAAACGAAGCCGACGCACAAAAAACAAGCACCGAGCTGATGGACGAGATGGAGTCGGTGGTCGAACCGGAGAAAAATGTGCTATACATTGCGATGAAAGATGCCGGGTTTAAGCTCCACTACACCGGCGAATCGTTTGTTTGGCTCCTGAAACTTCGACAATAAAGAATAATCATTCATCAATAATCAATTAAAAGCGGCCTCCCAGCCGCTTTTTTGCTGTCCTTTCGTTTGCCTGTGCCCGTCCTGATATTTGAATAAAAAAAAGGCATATGGCAACTTCGTACACCCGCCGAATCAACCTATACATTAACGGCAAAGAGGTAAAGAACGACATAAAATCGGTTCAAACCGAAATGCGCAAGCTCGTTAACGAGCAGGCCAGAATGACTATTGGCAGTCAGGATTACAACGCTCACGCTGCAAAAATCAGGCATCTGAGAGGAATTCTGAAGCAGCACCAACAGGATATTGCAGGCGTTCAAAAGTCGTGGAGTTTCAAAGGAATGGCAGATGGATTTAACCGGTATTTTGGGATGGTAACGGCAGCCATAGCTTCGTTTGCCGGAGCCGCATTAACAATTAAGTCGGCAGTGCAGGCTTATGCCGAGTTTGACGATAAGCTGGCCGACGTGATGAAAACAACCGGCCTTACTAAAGATCAGGTAGGGGCACTAAATACGGAGCTGTCTAAACTCGACACCAGAACATCGCAAGAAAACCTGCTTGATCTGGCACGTGTGGCGGGTAAGCTTGGTATTACCGCAGAAGAAGAGATATTGGGATTTGTGCGGGCAGCCGACAAAATAAACGTAGCACTGGCCGAAGATCTTGGCGGAGATACAGAAGAATCAATTAACCAACTTGGGAAGCTGGTCGACATTTTTAAACTAAAAGACCAGTACGGGATGGAGGATTCGTTATTAAAAATTGGCTCGGCTATCAACTCGCTTGGGGCGGCTGGTACCGCAAATGAAGCAAATATGGTTGAGTTTGCCAAACGTGTTGCCGGGATTGCTCCTTCTGCCGGGATAAGCATTCAGCAGGTTCTTGGCTTGGCTGCCACACTCGACGAGCTTGGGCAAACTTCAGAGGTTTCCGGTACCGCCATCGGGCAGGTCGTTGGCAAAATGTTTAAAGATACTGCCACGTATGCAGGTATTGCAGGCATAGGGGTTAAAGAGTTTACCAATTTGTTGAACACCGATGCTAACGAAGCATTTATCCGGGTATTACAAGGAGCAAAAGGTTCAGGTGCCGGTTTTACAGAATTGGCGAAAAACCTGGAAGGCCTGGGGCTCGATGGCGCAAGATCGACGGCTGTATTGGGAGTACTGGCCAACAATATTGATAAACTACGCGAAAAACAGGAATTTAGCAACCAGGAGTTCGAAAAAGGTACATCGATCATTGACGAATTCAATACGAAAAACACATCTGCCCAGGCTGATCTTGAGAAATCGCGGAAGAAATTTGCCGAAATGCAACGCGAACTAGGCGAACGTCTGGCTCCGGCTTATGCTTCTGTTATCAGTAAAAGCAGTGCATTCATAAAAGCTCTTGGTGTTACCGTTGAGTTCCTGTTTGCGCACGGCCGGCAATTGGTTGTTGTTGTTAGCGCTATCGCTGCCTATACAATTGCAACTAAGTTATCTGCTATGTGGCAAAGCCGATTTGGAGCAGCGACAATTGCCAATGTGGCCATCCAGAAACTTCAAACCATGGCATTTAATGCGCAGTTTGCCGCTATTGCGTTATACAATTCTGTCGTCGCTCTTATGACTGGAAAACTAAAGGTTGCTGCCATCCAGTTTCGAGCATTCTCCGCTGCACTTGCAGCAAATCCTGTTGGTATTGTAATTGGTTCTGTCGTGGCATTAGGCATGGCGCTGGCTATGTATTCAAAACGATTAACAAGTGCTGAAAAACTACAACGAACATTGAACCAGATAAATCTTGATGCTGAGAAAGCAATTGTCGAAGAACGACTTCAGGTTGAAGCCTTATTGCGAGTAGCGAAAGATGAATATCGATCTAAAAAAGATCGTATCGATGCGATAAACGAATTGAAAAAAATTGCCCCTGAATATTATAAGGGGATTAGTATCGAGACTATCAATACAGATGCCGCAACAACAGCTACAGATAAGTATGTTGAATCGCTCAGAAAAAAGGCTAAAGCCCAGGCCGCGCAAGAAAAATTGGTTGAAATAGAAAAACAACTTCTTGATATTGAAAACAAGGCAGATCTATCGTTTTGGGATGAAGCCAACGCGAATGGGTTGGCCTATGCCGCAGGGTTAAAATTTATTTACTCAAAAGAAAGAATCTTAAGAAACGAGGATAAAATTAGGGCAAAGCAAGCAGCTGAGCTAAACCTTCAGAAAGAAAAATTACTCGAAATAACCGAAAAACAAATCAGTACTGAATCTACTAACAATTCTCCGGGAGAAGGGAACAGTGGAAGCGAAGATTATAGCTCCGTCGACTCCAGAACACCGGCAATAAAAAAAGCAATGGAAGCATCTTTCAAGGAAGAACAGAATCTCCTGAAACAGCAGCTTTTTGATAAAAAAATTACCCAGCAACAATACAACCAAGAAATGTACGCGCTTGAGTTGGCGCACCTTGCATCCATGCGCGGACTGTATGCCGCACACACCGACGAGTTTATCGATATTGATGGCAATATCGTTGACAAAAAACTGGCATGGCAGAAAGAAATGGACGGCTTACTAAGCGTATCGGAACAAGTAGCCAGCAGCCTGTCTGATTCGGAAAGAAAAATGTTTGAGGACGTTGAAGATGAAATGGACAAACATCTTGAAAACTATACCAAAAGCGTTGAAAAAGAAACGCAGGCAACAATTGATGCGGAAATAAAAAAGAAAAAGGCACGGGAAAAAGCGAAAGAAGCTGCTATTCGTAATTCTGTAGAGCAAGCCGCCGCAGCTGTTGACGGGGCCGAAAGCGCCGCCGAAGCCGGAAAAGCAGTATTGAACACCATTCGCGGGCAAATAAAGGCCTACCTGGCAGAAGCGGTTGCTGCTCAGGTGGCCAAAGCAGTTAAAACCGTTCCCTTTCCGTTCAATATTGCCGTTGCAGCTGCCGCTGGTGGGGCAATGTCTTTGCTGTTCAATAAACTTATTCCAGAATTTGCCACAGGTGGTTTCACTGACGGAGACCGGATTTACCGCGCAGGAGAGGAAGGCAAAGAATGGATCGCCCCAAACTGGATACTCACAAACCCGATCACTGGCCCGGTCATTCAGCAGCTCGAAACTTTTCGGCAACGGCCAAACACTATTTCACAGTCCGCTATACAAGCAACAGTATCATCGCCTGCAGGCGCAAGCACCTCTAATGTGCCAGCAACACAAGTGCAACAACCGGTAATTGTCACCACGCAGCAACCTTCCGACCCCGAGCTCAAAGCCCTGCTTTCCAAGCTCTCGGCGCAACTGGATAAGCCCATCCGGGCAAACATCAACAAGTACGGTCGTGGGGGGATCGACGAAGCTATTACCGACATCAACACATTCAAAACTAAGGTGAACAAGAAATGAAACTAACCGTCAACAACAACCGGATCTACATGCCCTCTGATGCGAAAATAAGCATCGAGAAAAACAGCCCCGTGCTGAACGACGATACAGGCACTTTTTCGTACCCGTTTCCGGTGCCCACGCTGCCGAACCAGAAGAACCTGGGCTGGCCGGGCCGTTTGCAGCGGGTGGGCAATATCCCCGACCGCAGCTTTGTGCTCGAAGACCAAGGGGTACAGGTGCTAAAGGGTGAGGTTGACTACACCGATGGCGTAACCCGCGACGAAGTTGGCGTGGTGCTCAAAAGCGGGATGACCGAGTTTTATACCGTCATGAAAGATGTCATGCTTTCGGACATTGACCTTGGCAGCGAGTATTTATGGAGCAGCACCCCGGCGTGGTCGGCAATAGACGCTAAGCTGGCTGCGTGGGACGTGTATAATGCAACCGCCAATAATCCAATTGTGGCAGCTCCCTGCATGATGAACGGCGTGACGGGCGACATCGCCTTTGAATCACAATACGAATCGGCATACATCAACAACCACGATCCTGAAACCGGCTATCTGACGATCAAGAAAATAATAATTCCCCCGCGCTACTTCTGGGCTGGTTATTTCATGCTCCAGTTCAAGGTGTGGTGGCTGATCGAAAAAATATTCAACACCCATGGTTATGAAATCGTGGTAAACGATGTTAAGGATACCGGCTACAACAAGGCCATTCTTTTTACGCGCCCATTTTATGTTTCGGCTGTCGGGTTGAGCGGCGGGGCTACGCGCGCTAATCCATACGGCGACCTAGAATATTCGTCCTTGATGCCGTCGGTTTCGGTACTTGATTTTCTTGATGCGGTGAAAAGCATGTTTTGCCTGGCGCTCGACATTGACGAACGGAGGCGCGAAGTACGCCTGTATTTCCGAAAAACCATTTTTGAAGCATCAAGCCTCGATAAGCGAAAACTGGTTGAAATGGCCGGATGGGAACATGACGAGGTAAACGCCATGGATGGTTTTTCGTTCCGCTATCAAAGTCAGGACGACAAGCTGGCAACCGAGGAAGATTACGAAATAGACGCCGTGGTTACGGAGTTGCCAACGCCAACCGAAGAAAGCGAAACCTGCCGTATTTCCGAATCGGGGCATGATTATATTGCCGAATACGACGAGGAAGAGACACTGGTATGGGTGCGCATCGGGCGACTGAAAGGCGTAACAACCGGCAACGGAGAGGACACTACCGAAATTAATGTAAATGTTCCCGAGCAGGAATCATTTAAAAGCATTGAAGGCGCGAAGATGGACGGCATCAACCGGTTGATGGATCTAAGCGGAGGCCGGTTTGTGGATGTAAGCTCGCTGTACATTTCGCTTTATCACGGGTTGCGCTACATGGGAGATTACGCCTTCCCCTATACTTGCGGCGAAAACTATTCTAAAAACAAGTGGTTTTCTGTTGTTCAGCAAACCTACTTGTATCATTACACCACCCCATCCTTAACCCCGGCGGCCCTGTATGCCGACGTGTACGAAGACTGGCTGAACTGGCACTACCAGGCGCGGGCGTGGAAGAAGTATTTCCGGATGAGCTTACAGGAAGTGATCAACCTGCAATGGAACAAGCGGTATGTGGTGAACGGCATCCCCATCATTCTCGACAAAATTAAGTTCGACCTGCCCTACAACGGCATCATTGAAGTGGACGGATACACCGCTTAGGTTTGTCCTTTCACGCCACGCCGGGCTGGTGTAATTTTCGGATAAAAAGAACAAGGCATGTCAACGATATTGCAGAAACCCGGATTGATAGAGTTAGTCGGCAAC